>JBFZEL010000112.1:0-6643 GCA_041306925.1 Lysobacterales bacterium | reverse complement strand
TGGACGACAGCCACAAACACGCCGGTCACGAAGGCGCGAAAGGCGGCCTCGGGCATTTCAGTGTTGCCATCGTCAGCTCCCGTTTCAACGGCATGAAGATGCTGGCCCGCCACCGGGCGGTTTATGCAGCCCTGGATGACATGCTGAAAACCGATATCCATGCGCTTGCAATCGAGGCCATCGCCAGCGATGAATTGTAAGCCGGTCTACGGCAATTCCACCTTGACCGGTGGCTGCCAGCCTGCAGCCCTGTGTTCCGCCACGACCGTGGTGCCGATACCGCCGCGCACATTGAAAACTGCGGTCAGGCGCATGAAACGGGGCGCGCTGGCTTTGACCAGGTCGTCAAGGATTTCATTGGTGACTTTTTCATGAAATGCACCTTCGTTCCTGAAACTCCAGACGTACAATTTGAGCGATTTAAGTTCAACGCAATGACGGTCCGGAATATACTCCAGCGTCAGCGTGGCGAAATCCGGCTGACCGGTCTTCGGGCACAGACAGGTAAACTCCGGAATATCGATTCGAATGGTATAATCCCGCGCTGGCTGGGGGTTTGGAAACAGTTCCAGTTCCCGACTGGGCTCGGTCGTCATAATTTCACTCCGGATCATAAAAATTGGATGGGCACTTTACTCATCTCTGACCACAGATTCAATCTATGCGACTGACTGCAATCAAACTTGCCGGTTTCAAATCCTTTGTTGATGCGACCACATTTACCGCGCCGACCAATCTGACCGGTATCGTCGGACCCAATGGCTGCGGCAAGTCGAACGTCATCGACGCGGTCCGCTGGGTGATGGGCGAGGGTTCGGCAAAGGTCCTGCGTGGCGAGTCCATGGCGGACGTGATCTTTGCTGGATCATCAGGCCGTAAACCCGTGGGTACGGCCAGCGTCGAGCTCATATTTGATAATTCAAACGGCCGCATCGCGGGTGAATTTGCCGCCTTCAACGAAGTTTCGGTCAAACGCACGATCGGCCGGGATGGTGTCTCCCTATACCTGCTCAATGGCACCCGCTGCCGGCGCAAGGACGTCCGTGACCTGTTCCTGGGCACCGGGGTCGGTTCAAAAAGTTATTCGATCATCGAACAGGGCATGATTTCCCAGGTGGTCGATGCCGGTCCCGAGGAACTCCGTTCGCACCTCGAGGAAGCTGCCGGGATATCACGCTACAGGGAGCGCCGCAGGGAGACAGAGCGCCGTATCCAGCACACCCGTGAAAATCTCGACCGCCTGACCGATTTGCGCGATGAGATCGGCAATCACCTGGTTCGTCTGAAGCGCCAGGCCAATGCTGCGGAACGCTATAAAAAACTGAAGATAGAGCAACGCGAACTGGAGTCCAACCTGCTCGCCCTGCAATGGTCGTCGCTGAAAAACGATGCGCAGCTCGGCCGGACGGGATTGTCCGTGCAGGAAACCGCGATGCAGGAACAAATTGCCGAGCAGCGCGCCGCGGAAGCGCGCATGGAATCGATCCACCAGGAGCAGGCGGCGGCCAGCGAAGCGTTCAACACGGTGCAGGGCGAATTGTATTCCATCAGCAGTGACATAGCCCGGCTTGAACAAACGATTCACCACAGCCGCGAACTGCAACTCCGGCAAAAGAAGGAATACGAAGAAACCTCCAGGGCACTGCAGGATATGGAAAAGCACATGGTGCTGGACCGGGCGCAGGTGGAGGACCTGACCGGCAAGCTGGCCGAGGTTGAACCTGCGCTGAAAATTGCCCAGCAGGAGGAATCCGCCGCCGATGCGGAGTTGCAGGCGGCGGAAGCCGGGGTGGCTGACTGGCAGGAGCGTCTGGAAAAGCACCACGTCAGGAATAACGAATTGAACCGTAAAGCGGACAGTCAAAGCGCGACCATCGCGATGCTGGACAGCCGCATGCAGGATGCAGCGGCCCGCCTGCAGAGCCTGGCTGCCGAATCCGCCGGCGCGGATTTGACCAGCTTGAAGGCGCAGCTTGACGGCCTTGAAAAACAGGAGGCCGTGGTTGTAGCCCAACTGGCGGAGGCGCAAAAACAGCTGGTGTCAGGCCGTCAAAAACTGGAAACCCGGCGCCAGGAATTAAGGGATTCCGTCACCAGGCAACATGAATTGAAAGGTGAAATCAACCGGCGCGAAGGCCGCCTCGAGTCGCTCAAGGCCTTGCAGCAGTCCGCCAGGCAGGGCGGCAAGGGCACGGCGTGGCTCGAAAGCAACGGTCTCAAGTCCGCCCCGCGACTGGTCGAACAACTCGATGTCGCCAGCGGTTGGGAAGCGGCGGTGGAAACCGTCCTGAGCTTCTGGCTTGACTCGGTGCTGGTGGATGATCCGGCGGCGCTGGCCGGTCCATTGGGCCAGTTGATGACCGGGCAGGGCGACGAGGTCGAACTGACGCTGCTGGGCAAGCGGTCAGCGGGCGTCAAGGCAGTGCCCGGCAGCCTGGCTGAAAAGGTCACGGCCCCGGATGCCATCACCGCACAGCTGAACCGTGTACAGATCGCAGATTCACTGGCGTCTGCATTCACAGCGGTGGCCCGATGCCAGGATGGATTTTCCGCGATTACGGCGCAGGGTCAGTGGCTCGGCCAGGGCTGGATACGGGTTGCGGGCAGTCAATCCGGTCAGGCCGGCAGGCTGGCCAGGAAACAGGAAATCAAATCCCTGCAGACCGGTCTGGATGAATTGCAACGGCAATGGTCGGGTCTGGATGCGGCAAACCAGGCGGAACGCGACGCGCTGCCGGTGGTTGAAAAAGCCGTTGACGACTTGCAGCAACAGGTCAATGAACTGCACCGGTCGGTCTCGGACCTGGCCAGTCATTTGCGTGCTGGCCGCATCAGGATCGAAGACCTCAGCGGCCGTCAGAAACAGCTGATTGAAGAGTCCGGCATGCTGCAAAAGCGGCAGGATGATGACCAGGGCCAGATCAAGACCCTGCGCGCCAGCCAGGCGACCGTGCTGAACGCAATGGCCGACACCGAAAAGGAACGCGCCGCGCTGGATGGCCAGCGTCAGTCCTTGCTGGAACGCAGGGAAAATGCACGTGCGCGTGCCCGTGAAACACGTAACCGGCGTCACGAACTGGCACTGAAGACCGGCTCGCGGCGGGCCAGCCTGGACTCGCTGCGCAATTCCCTGCAGCGCATGGACACCCAGTTCAGTCAACTGCAACAGCGTTACCTGCAGTTGAGTGAACAAATGGCGACGGCAAGGGATCCGCAGGAAGAACACCGGGCGGCCATGGATAGCCTGTTGCAGACACGGGTGGCCGTGGAGCAGCGTCTGACCGCGGCCAGGGTCAAAATGCAGCAACTCGAAGACGATTACCGCAAACTGGATGCGATGCGGCAAACCTGTGTCGGCCAGGTCGAGGAAATCCGCGGCTCGCTGGAAAGGGCGCGTTTGCAGCAGCAGGAACTGGAATTGAACGCGCGCAGTGTGCAGAGGCAGGTCGAGCAGTTGGGACACCACGTGGAAGAGTTGGCCGAAACGCTTCCGCAGGACGCCGATCCGCGCGCCTGGGAGGATGAACTGGAGCACCTGCGTGAACGTATTTTCCGCCTCGAACCCGTCAACCTGGCCGCTATTTCCGAATACGAGGAAGAGCGCAAGCGCAAGGAGTTCCTGGATACCCAGCACGAGGACCTGGTCAGCGCGATGAGCATGCTCGAAGAAGCCATCAGGAAAATCGACCGTAAGACCCGCACGCGCTTCAAGGACACGTTCGAAAGCGTCAACAGGGGCTTACAGGAGCTGTTTCCGAAATTATTTGGTGGTGGGCATGCCTATCTGGAACTGACGGGTGATGACCTGTTAACCACGGGCGTGTCGATCATGGCGCGTCCCCCAGGCAAGCGTATCAGCAACATCAACCTGATGTCAGGTGGCGAAAAGGCACTGACGGCCGTGGCCTTCGTATTTGCGATATTCCGGCTGAACCCTGCGCCCTTCTGCCTGCTCGACGAGGTCGACGCACCGCTGGACGATGCCAATGTCGGCCGCTTCACGGCCATGGTGAAGGAAATGGCTGAGACGGTACAGTTTATCTTCGTCACCCATAATAAAATTACCATGGAAATGGCGCATCAGCTCAGTGGTGTCACGATGCGTGAACCCGGCGTGTCGCGCCTCGTGCAGGTGGATATCGATGAAGCCGCCAAATTCGCGGGAGTCTAGTGTCAACAGGCCATGGCAAGTTTTCAAGGTGGTATTGAAATGGACATTTCAACATTCAGATGGGTTTTAATCGTTGTCGGGATTGCCATCGTTGCGGGTATTTTCCTGTTTGGCAACCCTGACAGGAAGCGCAAACCACGCGCTTCACGAAAACGTGTTCACGCGCAGCGCGCGAAGCGTGAACCGGCGCTCGATGCCGAGCGGCGCGAAACGGATGAATATGCAGACGCCGACGATGCCGTCAGGCAAACCGAACTGGCCATCGGCCTGCCTGATGACGATGAAGCACCCGCGCATTTTGAAAAACGCATTGAACCGCGGCTGGACAGCAGGCCAAGAGCGCCTGTTGCGCCACTTCCGGATAAGATCATCAGCCTGTTTCTGCAGGCCCGCGATAACCACGTGATCACCGGGATTGATCTGCTCGATGCCACGCTGAAATTGGGACTGGTGTTTGGCGCCCATGACATTTTTCACCGTATCCACGAGGAGGATGTCGAACCCATTTTCAGCATGGCCAACCTGACCAAGCCGGGTTCGTTTGATAAAAACGCCTGGAATACCATGGAAATCCGCGGGGTGACGATGTTCATGACACTGCCCGGACCGAGGAATGCGCTGGACGCATGGGATTCGATGCTGGCGACAAGTCGCAGGCTGGCAGAATTGTTGCACGCGGATTTGCTGGATGAAAAACGCGAGATTTTCACGCGCCAGCGCTCCCTGCAGATCAAGGAGGAACTGCGCGAATACGAACGGCAGAAAAACGCAGACTCATGATCCCGGAGCAGGCCCAAAAACGCGCTGAAGAACTGCGGCGTTTGCTCGAACAACACAATTACCGCTATTACGTCCTCGATGACCCGGAAGTCCCCGACGCCGAATACGACCGCCTGATGCGGGAACTCGAGGGGATTGAAGCCGGTTATCCCGCGCTGATTACGCCCGACTCACCCAGCATGCGTGTCAGCGGCACGCCGCAGGAAGGTTTCAGTACGGTGCAGCATCGTGTGCCGATGCTGTCGCTGGCCAACGCGTTTTCCGCTGAAGAGGTGGCCGACTTCAATCGCCGTGTCGAGGCGGGCCTCGAGCGCGAAGATATTGTCTTCGCGGCGGATCCCAAGATGGATGGCGTGGCCATTGCACTGACCTACCAGGACGGCAGGCTGGCCACCGCGGCCACGCGCGGTGATGGCGAGCGTGGTGAGGACGTCACTGCCAACGTCCGCACCATACGCGCGATACCCCTGAAGCTGCGTGGTCACGGTTGGCCGGCGCTGCTCGAGGTACGCGGTGAGATCTACATGCCGCGGGCCGGTTTTGACGCCTTTAACCGCCGCGCAATCGAGCTGGGCGAGAAACCCCTGGTCAATCCACGCAACGGCGCAGCGGGCAGCCTGCGTCAGCTTGATCCACAACTGACCGCCAAACGGCCGCTGGCATTTTTTGCCTATGGCACGGCGACCCGGGATAACCTGCCCGATAACCAGTTTGATGCGCTGGCGCAATTGCGGCAGTGGGGATTTCCCGTCAACCCCGAGATCAGGCGCGTCAGGGGTCTGCAAGGCTGTCTCGGCTACCAGCGCCGAATGGCGGAACTGCGGCCCAGGCTGGGCTATGACATCGACGGCGTGGTTTACAAGGTCGACCGCTTCGATCAACAGGGCTTGCTGGGTTTTATCAGCAAGGCGCCACGCTGGGCGCTGGCGCACAAGTTCCCGGCCGAGGAGGAATTGACCCGCTTGCTGGATATCGACGTGCAGGTGGGACGAAGCGGGGCCTTGACACCGGTGGCGCGGCTGGAACCGGTATTTGTCGGTGGCGTGACCGTGACCAACGCGACGCTGCACAACGAGGATGAAATCCGGCGCAAGGATATCAGGGTGGGTGACTGGGTCGTGGTGCGCAGGGCCGGGGATGTGATTCCCGAGGTCGCACGCGCCCTGCATCAGCGGCGTGCAGCTGACCTGCCGGAATTTCACATGCCGGCGACCTGCCCGGTCTGCGGTTCGGCGGTCGAGCGGGTTGAAGGTGAAGCGGTAGCGCGCTGCACCGGGGCCCTGGTTTGCCCTGCCCAGATCAAGCACGGTATCCGTCATTTTGCCACGCGCAAGGCCATGGATATCGAGGGCCTGGGTGACAGGCTGGTTGACCAGCTGGTCGAGCAGGGTCTGGTGCACACCGTGGCCGATCTTTACCACCTGCGCCATGAGCAGGTCGCATCCATGGAACGCATGGGCGGCAAGTCGGCCAGCAACCTGCTGAAAGCTCTTGAGGCCAGCAAGAAGCCGTCCCTTGACCGCCTGCTCTACGCGCTCGGTATCCGCGAAGTGGGGGAGGTGACGGCACATGCGCTGGCGCTCCATTTCGGCTCGATGGAGGCGCTGCAGGAAGCCAGCGAGGCAACCCTGACGGAAGTCAGTGACGTGGGACCGGTGGTTGCCAGTCACGTGGCGGCATTCTTTCGCCAGG
>JBFZEL010000111.1:0-2656 GCA_041306925.1 Lysobacterales bacterium | reverse complement strand
CAAAGTGGGCTATGCGCTCGCCGGCATCCTTCCCGCCGCGGCCTTCGGTCTGTATTTCATTTTTGGCAACCCGACCTCGCTGATCGAGATCGCTGCAGCGCCGACTCGTACCGAGGCCAAGGTCGATCCCACCGCCCCGATGCGCGAACACGACATCGAGAAAATGGTTCAGCAGGCAGAGGCGAAGGTGAAAGAGAATCCCAAGGACGGCGACGCCTGGGCAATTCTCGCCAAGACCTACGCGTCCATGGGCCGCTGGCCGGAAGCCTGGAAGTCCTACCAGTTCGCGATCGACCTGCTGCCCGAGAATGCTTCCTTGTTATCCGGCCAGGCGGAAGCACTGGCGGTCATCAGTGGCCGCGTGTTGCAGGGCAGGCCGATGGAACTAGTCAATCGCGCCCTGCAGCTCGACCCCAATGACATCAAGGGGCTGGAACTTGCCGGGTTCTACGCCTTCCAGCAGCGGAATTTCCCCCAGGCAATCACCTATCTACAGAATCTGCATCGGCAACTGCCCCCGCAAGCGCCCTACGCCAAAAACATCCTCGCCGCCATCAGCGAGGCACAGCGCCTGGCGGCCGGCGGCGCGCCCGCCAACCAGGCGGAACAGGGTGCTCCCGCTGCGCCTCCGGCATCGAACCTGACCATACGCGGCAGCCTCGAAATTACCCCGGAGCTCAAGGCAAAACTGACCCAGAACGATGTGATCTTCCTGTTCGCGCGACCGGGACAGGGCGGCCCGCCAGTGGCGGCGGTGCGTGGCCCCGCGATTCAGTTGCCGATGGATTTCGAACTTAGCGACAGGCTGGCAATGAATCCTGGCAACCTGCTGTCGATGCACAAGGAAGTGGTGCTGGTAGCGCGTGTGTCGAAGTCGGGCGGCCCGATGGCGCAGCCTGGCGATCTGGAAGGTAGCCTCAGCGGGGTGAAGGTTGGCGCATCGGGCGTGACCCTGGTCATCGACAAGGTGGTGCAGTGAGGTCGACAGACTTTAGTCGTGTGAGGGGCGCCGCCGCCGCGAATGCATTTCTTCGAACGCAGCAGACCGCAATCGCCCCGAGGGCCGGGCTCCCACAAAAGCGAATCCCTGCCAATTTCAGTCATGGCAAATTCACCCGCGACAACCTAAGCTGTAGGAGGCCAGCCCTCTGGCCAAATGTGAGATGGCCATGGCACTGACCGCAATCGGGGCGGGGGCGCCCCTCCCACAACAGCGCGCCCTTGCTGGTTTCCGCAGTGACAAATCCACCTGTGGGAGTCCAGCCCCCGGACCGAATTTGCACACCGCAATGCGACACCTCGTCGCGAATGACTGGCGGTGCTAGTCTAGGCAATCCAGACCGGCCACGAATCGAATCGACATGCGAGCACTCTTCGCCCCCAACAGCCCGCCCTTGAGACACAGCCTCGACAAGATCGTCTTCGTCTCGTTCGTCCTGGTGTTTGCCGGCGTGCTTGCTATTGGCGGCGCTTCCCTGGCGCTTGTCCACAACATGCTGAACAAGACCTACGCGATCGAGCGCGAAAGCTACAACGTCGACTTCATCAATCAGCTGCATAACAAGACCTATGGCCTGATGGTCCTGATCCACCATCTGATGCTGGACTCCGACGGGAAATACGTCAGCCTGGCAACGGAGATCAGCGATGAAATCGACGACGACATCCGCCGCTACATCCGGCACGAAGAAACATCGACATACCAGGAGAGCACTGAAGAAATCCTCCTGCTGCAGGGTTTGCAAAAGACCTTGCACGGATTGCGCCAAAGCGTAACCGAGATCGAGCAGCTAAGCAGCCGAAATACATCTGACGCAGCGAATCTGGCCCGAATCGACGAGCTCGTCGATCACTACATCTTCGAAATCACGCAACAGGTTCGGCAAATCAACCAGCTGCATTTCGACATCATCACCCGCAAAGTCGACAAAGCCCGCAACAGCAAGACCATCATCCTGGGTCTCTATGTGTTGTTCTCGGCACTGGGCCTGGCGCTGGTTTATATCGGTTACCGGCTACATTCCCGCCATGTCGTGCAGCCCATCAAACAATTGTCGGACTTTACCGGCAAGATCTCCGAGGGAGAACTGGGGGACCGCGTCTCCATCGATTCGCAAACCGAGATCGGCCGGCTTTTTGACGCGCTGAATTCGATGCTGGATCGACTGCAGACGCATGAAACCTTTCTGGCCGAGTTCAACCAGCATCTGGAGGAAAAGGTCGAGGAGCGCACCCAGGAACTCAGGGAGTCACAGACGCAGCTGCTGCGTTTCGAGAAGATGGCCATGCTGGGACAGATCGCCGCCAGCGTGAACCACGAGATCCGCACCCCGCTCAACGCCCTGTACATGAATCTTCAGCTAGTCCGGAAGGCTCTCGATGTCTGCGCTGGTGATTGCGACCGGCGCCAGGACATCGCCGACCGCATCGCCATCATCGACCAGGAAGTTCACCGCATCAGCGACATGCTGGAGGAATTCGTGCGCTATGCCCGCCTCGCGCCACCACAGCTCGAGGAAATCGATCTCAACAAGGTGGTCCAATATGTCGCCGACATGCTCGGCGAGCGTGCGGAACAGTCGCGCGTGTCATTGACGCTGTCCCTGGCCGCCCCCCTTTCCAGCGTGCTGGCCGACGAGAACAAGCTGGTTCAGGC
>JBFZEL010000110.1:0-3106 GCA_041306925.1 Lysobacterales bacterium | reverse complement strand
TTCACGCCGATCATCTTCAATTGCTGCAGGGTTTCCTCGTTTTCGACCGATTCGGCGATGGTCTTGATGCCCAGGAAGCGGCTGGTTTCATGCATCGAGGAAACCAGCGCGACATCGACTTCGTTGCGGTGCATCTCGCGGATGAACGAACCGTCGATTTTCAGATAATCCACCTTGAGGTTCTTCAGGTAGGTGAAGGACGAGAAGCCCACGCCGAAGTCATCCAGCGAGAAACGGCAACCGTAGCGGCGGAATTCCTTGATGAACTGCTCGGCGTTGACGAAGCTGTCGATGGCGGCACTTTCGGTGATCTCGAAGATCAGCTTGTGGCAGGGTATGTCGCCGCGGCCCAGTTCCTCTTCCATGAAACTGAAGAAGGACTTGCTGTTGACCGAGGGCCCGGAGAGGTTGATCGAGAATGCGCCGACCTGCTCGAATTTCTGCGGATGGTTGCGTATCCAGTTGAACACTTCCTTTACCACCCATTGATCCAGTTCGCTGATGCGCTTCAGCCTTTCGATCGCGGCCACAAAATCGCCGATCTGAATCGGCTCGCTATCGTCGCTGACGGCGCCGAGCAGAATTTCATAGTGGGAGGGCGAAGACTCAGCTGAAAGCGAAACGATCGGCTGAGCGCGCAGATACAGCTTGCCGCTGTTGAGAATGCTGTTGAAGCGGCCGCCCCAATATTCCAGGCCGGCATGCCCCTTGTGGCTCGCATCCTCATCGCAATGGAACACCCACTGGTTGCGGCCCTCGTGCTTGGCCGACAGGCAAGCGCTGTCCGCCTTGTTGTAGAACGTCTCGGGGTCGTCATAGAGGCTGGTCCACGCCAGACCGATATTGGAGGTCAGGGTATACACCTCGCCGCGCCATTCGAAACCGAACTGACTGATGTGGGTGATGATGTTTTCGGCAAATCCCTGCGCCTCTTCCTGGCTCGGGCACGGGCGCATGAACGTAAAGGTTCGTTCGCCGGTGCGAGCCATGAAACCCGCCGTGGTGCATTTCTGCTTGAGATGCAGCGTCAGGGCACTCAACAGCTTTTGATAGCCGTCGCGACCGATGCGCACTTCCTGCATGCGAAGATCCTCGATATCGATCACGCCCATGACGTAGCCAAGGGTTTCGCTATCGGCATGCAACCAGACACGTTTTACCTGGCGCATGAATTCAGGGCGACGCATCAGGCCGCTATCGGGATCACTGGTCGCCTGCTTGACGAGACTGCGGTGCATCAGTTCGATCATCGAACTGAACGAGCGATCCATCAGCGGCAAATCGAGGCTGTCGGTGCATTTCGCCTCGCCGGATTTCAGTTGATCCAGAAACTCCTGGCGTCTGAGTTCCAGTTTGTGCACCCCCTGGTAATTGGCAAACACGTAGACATGGGGGTCGTCGCCAATCCAGATGAGGTTGAGCGGGGTTGCAGCGGTGGCGAAGCTGAACCAGTCGCCAACACGAAACTGCTCGATCTTCGAGGCATCCTCGTCTTCCAGTGTCGACTCGGATTGCTGCTCGCTGGCCCCTGCCTTGACGTTAACGAGCAGCTTGAAATGCCCCTTGTCAGGGTGGAAGAGTCCATCGGCCAGTCGCTCGAGCAGGCTCTCCTGAACATCCTTGCCTGCGCTGACGAGATTCAGCTTCGAGTCGATGTAGGACAATAGCCGCTGGACTTCATGGAAAGGCGGCCGCTCGGATAGTTCGGGATCCATCCACTCCAGCAGGCGATCCACAGCCTGCCAGGCCTCGGTTTCTTCGGGACTGCCAGGCCCTTGGCGCATCAGCACGCGGATCAGGTAGTTGCGCCAGCCGGGGTTGAAGAACTCCATCACCACATCGGGCACCTTCCGACCTTCGATGCGCAGCTGCATGTTCTGGGTAATCGTGCGGTTGGCCTGGCCCATTTTCTGCCAGCCTTCGAGCCCGGCCTGGGTGCGGGTAATGCGGATATTGCGCTTGCGCATCAGCGGCTGAAGCATTTTCTCGAGCTGGTTGCGCGCTTCTTCGTAGATCCCCGGATTGCTGTCCGATTCGCTTCGGATGCGATCGACCCAGTGCTGGAGAACCAGGAGCAGCTTCTGGTCCTTGATCAGGCCGTCATCGCTCGACACCATGGCCAGGCGATCGACTGCGTTCAGAACACGATGTGCCGGATGTTGAGCGGAGTTGAGGAAGTCCGGGTCCAGGACCGCGAGCTTGAGCAAGGGCTCCTGGAGTTGCTTGATCGTCTGCTTGACGCTAGCTGGCAACGAGGCATCGCCCCCGATGGTCTCGGTCAGCGCACCAAACACGTCGGCCACACCCTGCGCCGCGCCTACCTGACCCGGCTGGATCCTGCCGCGTGCGACCAATTCCTCCAGTGCACGCCGTGAAGCACTGTCGAAGCTCTGGCCAAAATTTTCCACTGCTGCCTGGTAGGCACGCAGCATTCCGGGCGACGCAATCACGGCACCCTCTGCGGGGGGGACGGCCTGCGGGACTTCCGGAGCCGCTCCTGCACCCATTTCCGGAGTTTCCGCACGTCCGGCACGCTGTGCATTGCGAAACAATCCCATCAAGGTGCTCGCGACCCCACCGACCGTCGGGGGAGAACTCCTGTCAGTCAAGGCGGCCTGAGGCCGTGCAACTGGAAGTTGGGCCGGCCGGTCTGCTTGCGGCAAGATGCGGTCGAGTTGCTGGTAAAGACCGGACAAGGGGTGGGCCAGCGCCGTGCCCAGCGTTTCGTGGACCACATGACGCGCATTCAGGGACAAAGGCATGCCATCGAACCCCAGCTTGAGCGCATGTCCGATCAACCGAGGACTGAATGGGTTGGTGTTGTGGTCGAGTGCCCGGCCATAGAGTTTTTCCAGACGCGGAGCCAGATTTTCAAGTTCGGCGCGGAAAGCGGATTCAAGCAGGTTGATCTCGGTGGTCAGGTTCAGCCAGTCCTCGAATTCCTCATCCTGAAACAGAACAAGCTTGTTGATCTCGGAGCTCAGGCTCAGCCAGAAACCGGAAGGATCCTCCTCGTCGCCTGCGGTATGGTTTATCGAGGTTTGCAGATAATGCTTGTATGCCTTCAGCAAGTGGTCCTGCTGTTTTCTGCGCGTCGCCTCTTCCT
>JBFZEL010000109.1:0-3527 GCA_041306925.1 Lysobacterales bacterium | reverse complement strand
GGCGCAGCCAGTCATTTTAACCTCTAAACATTCGTGCTTGCAAAGAAAAATCTATCCACACCGGCAAAAGCGACCACTCCACCCCTGCGCGGGTCGCCGGCGGCACAATATTCCCCGTGGTCCGGCCAGGCGCGCCTCGCGTTTACAGCAGTTTGCCCAAACATGATTTACAATCCCACGATCCGATTCATTTGTGAAGCTTCGTGATCGTACTTGGCATTGAAACATCCTGTGACGAAACCGGCGTGGCGCTGTACGACAGCGGCGCCGGCCTGCTCGCGCACGCCTTGTTCAGCCAGGTTGAAATCCACGCCGAATACGGCGGAGTGGTGCCCGAAATCGCCTCGCGCGACCACGTCCGCAAATTGTTGCCGCTGATCAACCAGTGCCTGCAAAAGGCCGGGTTGACCCGCAGGGACATCAGCGCGGTCGCCTACACCGCGGGACCAGGGCTGATCGGTGCGCTGTTGGTCGGCACAGCCACCGGTCACGCCATTGCGACAGCCCTGGGCGTGCCGGCCCTGGCCGTGCATCACATGGAAGGCCACCTGCTCGCACCGATGCTCGAGGCCGATCCGCCGGCTTTCCCGTTCGTGGCGCTGCTTGTTTCGGGTGGTCACACGATGCTGGTGGAAGTGCGTAGCATCGGCGCCTACCGCATTCTTGGCGAAACCCTGGATGACTCGGCAGGCGAGGCTTTTGACAAGACTGCCAAGTTGCTGGGCCTTAAGTACCCGGGTGGTCCGGCACTCGCCAAACTGGCCGTAAAAGGCGATGCGGAGCGGTTTTCATTCCCCCGCCCGATGACCGATCGGCCCGGTCTGGATTTCAGCTTCAGCGGTCTGAAAACCCATACCCGCAACCTGTGGCTGAACTGTGACCAGGATGAAGCGACCCAGGCGGATATCGCCGCGGGTTTCCAGCAGGCCGTCGTCGATACGCTGTTGATCAAGTGCCAGCGGGCGATGCGAACAACCCGCGCAAAACAACTGGTGATCGCAGGCGGCGTCGGCGCCAACCTGTTGCTGCGCGAGTCCCTGCAGTTGGCCGGCAAGAAACACGGCTGGAAGGTTTCCTATCCACGTCTTGAATTCTGCACCGACAACGGCGCCATGATCGCTTATGCCGGCAGCCAGCGTCTGCAAGCCGGCGAGCATACGGGGCCTGTTTTGCGGGCTTTTGCACGCTGGCCGCTGGACCGGCTGCCACCCCTGGGAGCCACTGGCTCCTAAGCCAACCGGAGACAACGACCGTATGAACAAGGACCGCGTATTCATCGAGGATCTGCGTATCCAGACCGTGATCGGCATATTCGACTGGGAGCGCGAAATCACCCAGACGATCAGCATCGATCTCGACATGGAATTTGATATCAGCCGCGCGGCGCAGAGCGATGACATCAGGGATACGCTGGACTATAAAGCCGTTGCAAAGCGTCTCATCCAGTTTGTCGAGAACAGTGAGTTCCAACTCGTCGAGGCTTTGGCGGATCATTGCGCACGGATCGTGCTGGATGAGTTCCCGGTCAACTGGCTGCGGCTCAAATTGAGCAAACCCGGCGCCGTAAGGGGCTCCAGCGCCGTGGGTGTCAGCATCGAACGCGGGCGAGCGTGATGCGTCCAGCCTGGCTGGGAATCGGTTCCAACGTCAATGCGGAAAGCCACATCCGCGCCGGCATCGAACAACTGCAAAAAGATTTTCACAAGGTCCGTCTTTCGCCAGTCTATACCAGCAACGCGGTGGGCTTTGCGGGTGATGATTTCATCAACCTGGTAGCCCGCGTGGAAACCGGGATGCAGCCGATGGAGTTGCGCCAGTACCTGCGTGACCTGGAGGACCGCTTCGGCCGCAAACGCGATGTGGCCAAGTTTTCCGACCGGACACTGGACATCGATATCCTGCTCTACGATGACCTCGTGCTGCTGTCCCCGGTGCTGGAAATACCTCGCGCCGAGATCCTGAAGTTCGCACACGTGCTCAAACCACTGGCCGATCTTGATCCCGACCTGATCCACCCGGTCGAATTGAGGACGATGGCGGATATCTGGGAGTCAGCGGGGATGGACGCCAGCGGTCTGCGTTTACACCCGTCTTTCAGGTAATTTAATACTCAGATATTCAGACTCCGGCCGCCATCGACCGCCAGCACCTGGCCGGTCACGTAAGGCGCGTCCAGACCCAGGTAGACGACGGCAGAGGCGATGTCCTGCGGCCGTCCGGCCCGGCCCATGACGGTTTTATTCAGTATTTCCTGTTGCGCCAAAGGGCTGCCTTCGTGCTCGGGCCAGAGGATCGCGCCAGGGGCAACGCCATTGACGCGTATTTGTGGACCGAGCTCCCTGGCAAGTGCTAAGGTCATCATCTGCAAGCCGGCCTTGGCCATGCAATAGACCGCGTGTCCTGGCATCGGTCTTTGTGCATGCACATCCAGCAGGTTGATCACGCTGCCGCCGGCCAGCGCCAGTTCCGCCACCAGCGCCTGGGTCAGGAAATACGGGCCGCGAAGATTGCTGTTCATCAGCTCGTCCCACTGACGGGTGCTGGTGGACCCGACCCTGGTCGGGAAAAACTGCGAAGCGTTATTGACCAGCAGGTCGAGACGACCGGTCTGCTCCCGCAGCTGGCCGGCAAGCCGGCCGATGGCTTCATGGTCGCCGAGATCAGCCTGCAAAACATGCGCACTGGCCGGCCGCTGCGCGTTCAGTCTTTGCGCCAGCGCGTTCACGGGATCGGCGCTTGCGTGGTAATGCAGGAACACATCACAGCCACGCCCGTGCAAGGTTTCAGCGATACACGCGCCGATACGCCGGGCTGCGCCGGTGACGAGTGCATACCTGATTCTGGACTTTGTTGACCCTGTCACTGAAACTACCTGCCTATGTGTTCTGCAAATGCCATGGATATCCTGCCCGAACCACCGGAAGAGCTCAAGCAGTTGAGCGCGGAACTGGCAAATCGCATCCACGAAAAAATTGCCCGGGTTGGCCCGATTCCGTTTTCACAATACATGGAAATGGCACTTTATGAACCTGGTCTTGGTTACTACAGCGCCGGTTTGCAGAAATTCGGCGCGGGCGGCGATTTTGTCACCGCCCCGCAACTCGGCAACGTATTCGCGCGTTGCCTGGCGAACCAGGTGGCGCAGATCGGCGCCATGCTGCCTGCTTATGAAATCGTCGAAGCCGGCGCCGGCAGCGGGATGCTGGCGGCTGACCTGCTCAAAGCCCTGCAGGACAGGCAGCCGCCGGCGCGTTACCGGATACTCGAGCGCAGCGCACACCTGCGCCAGGTTCAGAGAGAAACCCTGCGGGAACAGGTTCCCGGATGGCTGGACCGTATCAGCTGGCTGGACGGGCCGCCCGCAGAAAGCTGGCAGGGTGTGTTCCTGGCCAACGAGGTACTCGATGCCCTGACGGTGGAACGGTTCTGTCTCGAAAGTGACGGCCCGCGGCTCATGCAGGTCAGGTCAGGCCACGGCGGTTTTGAGTGGTGCAAAGCGCCCTGCCCGGAACCCATGCGGACCCAGA
>JBFZEL010000108.1:0-3749 GCA_041306925.1 Lysobacterales bacterium | reverse complement strand
CGGTAATGCGTAAATTGCTCCATGCCTTGTGGGGTATGCTGCATCATCGACGAGAGTGGGAAGGTGAAAAATTCTATCGCCTTGTTCAACCTGAGTGTGCTTGACGTGGAACAGAGTATCTGCATCCCTGCAGTCGTGCGCATCCTGCGCCTGCGGCATACCGTACGTCCTGTACATAAAATCCAGTGGTTCAAATATGACTTGCGTCGTGCCGTTGCGCCAGGGTGTTTTCAACTCATAGCGCACCCTGCCGTTGCGGGTCATTGATAGGCGTTTTGTGGATATCGCCGGTCGGGTGATAGAGGAGCAGGGTGTCCCGCCCTACGTCATTTTCGGTGATGCCAGCCTGGTGGAAATGAGCCGAAAGCGCCCTGTCACGGAAGCCGATTTTCTCGAGATCAACGGAGTAGGGAATGTAAAGCTGGAGCGCTACGGTGCGGCTTTCCTGCAAGTCATTGCTTCTGAGGCCGGCAGCTTAGGGGCATGTTGTCCATGCCTGAGGTTTGAGAAATTCCCCTATTCCTGAAATAAAGCATCGCTGATTACGCCAGCCAGAAATAGATGGATTTCGTGTACACATTCAATTTGGGCGGTTGTGGGGTCACCCATTAGCCAGCCTGTGTCCATAGCCCAAACAGCTTTCTGCCAGGGTAATGGCATTATTAACCATCATTGCCATCGTTGTTAACGAACATCGCACCCGTTATGTCATAGTCTTTGGTGTCGGAGCCAATGCGCTCCGCACCAGTCACCCATCTGGATTAAGGCCGAAGGCAGCTTTTGCCTTCAAGCCCTTGGTACCTTGGTACCCCGCACAATCTTCGGTTCCAAGCCGTGTCCAAAATGTTGTCACAGAATCTATGGTTCAGCATACGCTGTCCAGACCCGATTAAGCTCACGGTTTGGGCGAAACGTCAACCACGATGGTCAACCGGGACGTCCAATCAGAGTAAATGGTTATGCCAGACCCCAACCTGGTTCATCCCGGTCGCCCAAACCTAACCCGGAAACATGAGCTTGGCATCATAGGGCACCTGGTGCTTGAGCATCATCCAGGTGGCTCTGGCCAGTTTCCGGGCAACCGCCCGGATGGCGATAATGCCATTCGTTTTAGCCTTTTTCCGCTCATAAAAGCGTTGTGCCAACGGTTCATAGCGGATGGCAAAATGCGCCGCCTCAGCGTAAGCCCAGGAAAGATATTTATTGCCGGCCTTGGCATTACCTGTACCTTTCTTTTTACCGTTGCTGGTGCGCGTGGCATCAACAGTGCGGCAATATGAAGCAAAGTTTCCGGCACCGGCAAAACGATGGAAATCGCCGATTTCGAGCATGATCATCAGCCCGAGTATTTTTCCGATACCCGTAATCGTTCGTAGAATTTCGAAGGTATCTGTGAGCTTCACTACCCGATAAGCGGCTTGTTCAAGCACACGGATCTGCTCATGAATGGTCCGATAGACCAACAATCCAGAATCTACTGCCTGCAGCGTGTACTGATCCATAGGCGGCGGGGTAAACTCAAACTTGCGCAGTTCTTCAGACCGGATCCGGATACCCGTTGTCCGCCATATCTGACTTTGTACGCTGATGAGTTGCGTACTCGCTGCATGCACCAGCGACATTCTGCGTCGCAACAGATCTCTTATTGCCCTTTGTTCTTTGGGGTAAATGTACCCCGTTGGCAAGACACCGAGCCGCATCAGATGTGCAAGATGGAAGGCATCCTGATGATCCCCGCTGAACTTCAAACCATCGTATTGTTTGACTGCAGCCGTGTTGACCAGCCGCACACCGAAACCATGCTCTTGTAAGCCATCAACCAGCCAGTACCAGTTGAACGTCGATTCCACAGCAATGCCCTGCAACGTTTCCCGATACGGTAAAAGCACATCAAGTGTTGCCGACAAATCGTTATTCAGGCGCTTGTCAAACACACGTTTGTCGCTCTCGTCTATCACCACCACAACATGATTATTTGAATGTAAGTCAATTCCGCAGTAATGTGACATGTCAGCCTCCTCATCGCTAAATGAGCAGCCATTTTAACTAATGGCTGCGAGGAGGCTGGCTAGAGGATTATCAGAGTAAAGTGCCAGAGTAAACCAATCAGTGATCCTGCATAGCGGCTAGTTTACTCTGGCACTTTACTCTGACCCCGGAGTTTTGTGACCCCGGAGTTTTGACCCCGGAGTTTCCGGAGTTTCTGGGGTGCCGGGGTCAGGTTCCGCAAAAAGTCTGGCTGACGACCTGTTCGGGCCGCGGAGGGGTCGCGCAGGCAGCGTTGGCGGGGTCGTAATCAAACGGCCTGGCGAGCACTTCAACGAGCCGGTGGAAGGGTCCGAAATCCTGGTATTTTTGTGCCGCGTTGATGGCCTCCTCGACCAGGTGATTGCGCGGAATGCAGACCGGGTTGACGGCATACATGGCCTGCTGCCGCGCAGCGGCATCCGGCGCTTCCCCGTCGAGCCGTTGCCGCCAGCGCGCCAGCCACGGGGCAAAGGCCGGCGGCGGCTCGAACAATGCACCGACACCGCCGCCCTGTGCCGATTCCGGCGCGACCAGGTCGGCCAGGCGCCGGAAGGTCAAAGTGAAATCGGCTTTTTCTGCGTGCATCAGTTGCAACAGGTCCCGGATCAGTTCTGCGTCTCCGGCAGCGGTTGCCTGCAATCCCAGTTTTTTCCGCATGCTGACGGTGAAAGCAGCCTGGTAGAGGTCGGGAAAGAGATCGATCGCGGCCTGACCAGAGACCAGCGCCTTGTCCGGGTCGTCATCCAGGAATTCCAGCAGCGCCTGGGTCAGCACGCTCAGGTTCCAGTGCGTGATATACGGCTGGTTGCCGTAGGCGTAACGCCCGCCGTGGTCGATGGAACTGAGGACCCTGCCGGGGTCGAAGTCATCCATGAAGGCGCAGGGTCCGTAATCGATGGTCTCGCCCGAGAGCAGCGTGTTATCGGTATTCATCACGCCGTGGATGAACCCCAGCGCTTGCCACTGGGCTACCAGTGAGGCCTGGCGGGCGACGATGCCGTCGAGCAGCGCCCGCACCGGGTTTGCGTTCTCCGCTGCCTGCGGGTAGTGACGCTGAATGACATGGCCGATGAGGGTCTTGAGCGCTTCACTGTCCCGCTGCGCGGCAAAAAACTGGAAGGTGCCGATACGGATATGGCTTTGCGCGACACGCGCCAGCACCGCACCCGGCAAACGGCCTTCGCGCATGACCCATTCCCCGCTCGAGACCGCAGCCAGTGTGCGGCTGGTCGGCACGCCCAGCGCCGCCATGGCCTCGCTGACGAGGTACTCGCGCAGCACCGGGCCCAAAGGTGCGCGGCCGTCGCCACCGCGCGAGTACGGGGTGCGGCCCGAGCCCTTCAGCTGGATGTCGTAACGAATCCCGTCCCGGCCGATGACTTCACCCAGCAGGATCGCGCGGCCATCGCCCAGTTGCGGGTTCCAGCCGCCAAACTGGTGGCCGGCATAAACCGCGGCGAGCGGCTCAGACCCTGCCGCGATATGGTTGCCGGCAAGGAATTCAACCCCCTGTCCGGATTCGAGCCAGTGCGGGTCGATACCCAGGTGGCGGGCCAATGGATGATTGACACGGATCAGCTCCGGTTTTGCAACCGGTACCGGCAACTGGCGTGTATAGAAGCGCTCGCCGAGCCGGGCGTAGCTGTTATCGAAGGTCAGGGGTGATCCGCAATCCATGCTGCCAGAATACCCCAGCCAGGCAGACAGAGGCCAGAGCGGGT
>JBFZEL010000107.1:0-3616 GCA_041306925.1 Lysobacterales bacterium | reverse complement strand
GACAGAACGATTAACAGCAGGGATTTCATGTGCCTGACCTTGATTCATGGGTTTAGGGAACCCTAAGGTACACGCTGATCGAGGTTCAGTGCAATCGTTGCGACATTGCTGGTGTCCACGGTAACGCGGTTTGCCTGTATGTCACCGGCTACGCCATTGGCAATTCCGGCCATGGAGATGCGCGCGCTGATGTCCAGTTGGGCAAAGTCCTTGAGTGAACCATCGGGCCGCAGCAGGTCGGCATCGGTGAAATTCAGCGTCATCGGAAAGCCCTGCGGGGCAACACGCTTGACTGCCAATGGCATGCCGGCACCACCCGTCGGGTGGATGAAAATAAACAATGCGGCGCTGGCGGGGAATGATCCGGTCATTTCATTGCCAAGGTCGATGGTGACCGGGATACTGAAACCTGCGGTAGCGGCGGCGCCGGCGGCGGGATCTGGCGGTGCCGGTTGTGCGGCGGGTGTCGCATCAGGCGTTGTCTGGGCAGGTGTGGACTGGGCAGGTGTTGTCTGGGCAGGCGTGGACTGGGCAACCACGGGGTCAACGGCTGCCGGCTGACCGAGCCTTATCTGCGCCATACCGATCTGTTGCGAGACGGCCTCAAAGGGGCCGGAATCGGGTTCTAGCTGTCCGAGCAGTCTGGTCCAATAGGCAAGGGCCTGGTTGTCATCGCCAGCCTGTGCGGAGGCCATACCCATGATCCACAGGCCTTTCTGCTGGTTTGGATCTATGGCCAGTGCGGCCTCGATCAGTTGCCGCGCCTCGACGCTGACCTCGGCCTGGCCAGAGTTGAATAAAATTGTTTCAGCCAGTTCGACCATGATCATCGGGTTGTTGGGAATCATGCGGTTGGCGTTGGTCAATGCGGTCTCGGCCTCGGCGTAACGTTGCATGGATTTGAGACTGCGCCCGAGGATCAGCCAGCCTTCCGGATCTTCGGGGTTTTCAGTCATCCTTTGCTGCAGGGCGGCAACCAACTCATCCATCTGGCCGCCTTCGGCCGAGTGCGCTGATTGCTGCTGTGCCGGTTGCTGCCCGACCGGCAGCGAAGGCAGGTGGATCGCTTCGGGTGTGCCGATAACCTGGTACATCAGCACGCCGGACAGCGGCAGCATCAGCACAACAAACAAACCCGTGATCTTTTCCCTGGCGGCACCCATCAACAACGGCCAGCTGACAATCACAGCGGGTATGGCAAGCAGGGCAATCGCATAAATCCAGAAATTCATTCTTTATTCTCTCGGTGGAATGGTCTTTACGAGGTTCCGTCGCCGGACTCGTCGTTTGGCGCTGATGCAAGCAGGGCCGCGCGTTTCTTGATGTTGACCCGCAGGATAATGACACCGATTAACAACAGGACTATTGGCGCCAGCCACAACAGGAAGGTGTTCTCCTGCACCGGTGGCCGGTAAAGCACGAAATCGCCATAACGATCCACCATGAACTGCTTGATCTCGTCATCGCTCTTGCCCGCCAGCAGCATTTCATGCACCTGGGCACGCAGGTCGTGCGCCAGTTGGGCGTCCGAATCGGCGAGGTTCTGGTTCTGACAGACCGTGCAGCGTAATTCACTGGTCAATTGCTTGAACCGCTCTTCCTGTTGTGGGTTTTCAAATATCATCGGCTCCTGTACCGGTGCGCGTTGCGCTAATGCTGCAATGGACAGGGTCATGGTCAATACCAGGACAATAAAGTTAGCGGGTTTCATTAGCTGCCTGTCCCCTTGTTTGAGCTGTTTGCGTCCATTTTTGCGACACGCGGGAGTATTTCGTTTTCAACAATCTCCCATGTCAGTTGCCCCAGGTGCTTGAAGACGATGGTTCCTGCAGGATCGACCAGGAAAGTCTCGGGTGCGGCATAAACACCAAAGTCGATGCTGACGCGGCCATCGAAGTCGCTCAGGCTGACGTCATAGGGATCACCCCACTTTTGCAGCCAGGCGACCGCGTCTTCGGTTTCGTCGCGAAAATTCAAGCCGACGATGTACACGGCGTCGAGTTTGGCCAGTTGCGTGACCACCGGGTGTTCCGCCCGGCAGGTGACACACCAGCTTCCCCAGAAATTCACCAGGTAGGGTTTGCCGAGCAGTGATTCCTTCGACATCCTCTCACCTGGTTTGGCCAGCACCTGCAGGTCGAATGCCGGTGCGGGCTTGTTGATCAGAGGCGAAGGCAGGTTGGTTTTTTGATCTGCGATGTTCAGTCCGAACATCAGCAATACGACCAGCAAAAGGAAACCCAGCAGCGGGACAATGCGACTGCTCACGCGGTCACCTCTTCTGTTGCCCCGAGCGCGGGTTCTTTTGCGGTCATCTTGCGGCGATAGCGCTTGTTGCCTGCTGCGAGCATACCGCCGGCAAGCATGAAAATCGATCCCAGCCAAATCCAGCGTATGAAGGGTTTGTGATAGACACGCACCGCCCAGGCCCGGCCATCCTGATCCAGTGGTTCACCCAACGAAACGTAAAGGTCACGGGTAAAGCCGGGGTCGATGGCCGCTTCCGTCATGCTGTTGCCGGGTTGGGAGTACTGGCGTTTCTGCGGGTATAGACGGGTGACCTCCTGGCCGTTCCTGGTAACGATGAATTCGCCTTCATCCGCCGTGTAATTTGGACCCTGGACTTTGCTTGTGCCGAGGAATTCAAAGGTATAGCCGGCGGCTTCGTATTTGTCACCCGCTTCCATGCGCAAATGCTTTTCGCTGCTCAGGGTACTGGTCAGGCTGACGCCCACCAGGAACACACCCAAACCGACGTGGGCGAGCGTCATGGCAAGAACGCTGGCAGGAATGGTCGGGCTGTTGCGTTTTTTCATCAGGTGCACGACATAAAAGATGCTGCCGAGGATGACCCAGGCCCCGCCGGCAACGCCCGCGACGGCAATCAAGCCGATTTCGGGCTGCATGACCCACGCGCCGGCGCCGACCGCCAGTGCTAGCAAAAACGGCAAACGCAACAGGCCTGCCAGCCTGCTGCCGCTGTCCTGCTGCCACCTGCTGTAAATGCCGAAGGGTATGGCGAGCACGATCGGCACGAGCAGCCACGAGAACAGCAAACCGAAGTAGGGCGGGCCCACCGAAATTTTGCCGGCGCCCAATGCGTCTATCAGCAGGGGGTACAGCGTACCGGTCAGCACCATGGCCGTCATCACGACAAACACCAGGTTGTTGAGCAACAGGAAAGACTCGCGGGAAGTGCCGGCAAAGCCGCCGCCCTGGATCATTTTTGGCGCACGAATTGCGTACAATGTCAGCGACGTGCCAACCACCACTGCCAGATAAATCAGGATAAAAATACCGCGGGTCGGGTCGGAAGCGAATGCGTGCACCGATGTGAGCACACCGGAGCGCACCAGGAAAGTACCCAGCAAGCTCAAAGAAAACGCCGTCAGGGCCAGTAATAAGGTCCAGTTGCCAAAGGCGCCACGTTTTTCCGTGACCGCCTGTGAATGGATCAATGCGGTTCCCACCAGCCAGGGCATGAAGGATGCGTTCTCGACCGGGTCCCAGAACCACCAGCCGCCCCAGCCCAGTTCGTAGTAGGCCCACCAGCTACCCAGGGCGATACCGATGGTCAGGAAAGCCCACGCGACCAGTGTCCACGGCCGTGACCAGC
>JBFZEL010000106.1:0-14344 GCA_041306925.1 Lysobacterales bacterium | reverse complement strand
CGTTAACTCCAGATTGACATTCAGCGGCTTACTTTGTTGCTGCTTCCCATAGCGAGCACAGGTATTTGTAGAGGGCTTTTGCTTTTTCGAGTGGTTCCGGTTCGAGGCTGACTTTTGCCAGGATTATGGCGTCGTCAATTTGCCATTCGCTGGCAAAAGCGGCGTAGTCCATGATCTGCAGGCCGGTTGCGGCGTATTCCCAGTCGATCAGGTAGAGGCGCCCGGGGCTGCCGACGAAGTTTTCGACGACCGGGTCGTGGTGACATAGGCCGCTCGGGGTGTCGCTGTGCAGGAGTGATTCGAGCAGCGTCTGCATCGGTTTGCGTTGCTCAAGCAAGCGTGGGTCGGGTGGCTGTTTGCCGGTTTCGATGATCTGCCAGTAGTGTTCGATATGAGCGGCGTATCCGATGGCGGGCGCGCTGACTTGCAGTTGATGGCAGGTCTTCAGCACCTTCAATGCCTGGTCGATCACTGCAGCATCGGATTTTGGATGTGCAGGCAGCGCGTTCTCGATGCAGACGCTGATCATGTATTGGTTGTGTTGGTCGACATGCACCAGCGGCGGGGCGATGCCGTGTTCGCTGGCGGCCTGCCAGATGCCGGCTTCGGCGCTGCGATCGGCGCCGGGTAAAAACGAACCGGCGCCGTTGATACGCAATACCAGCCTGCCGATATTGGAGTTAAGCAAAAAACTGCGGTTGCTGCGCCCGCCGCTCAACGTGTCCAGAATGACCGGCCTGGATTCAAGCCCGGCGCCCCATTGACGCCAGTCAGCGATTGCGTTTTCAGGCTGTAACGACATGACCGTTATTGCGTAAATGCGCACGCCACTTGAAATAGCCGGCCACCGCGATGACGACGTAGGCGACGAACAGCAGGGCGGTCAGGTGCAGACCGCGGTCGATGTAGAGGACTATCGAAACCGCGTCGATGACGATCCAGTAGAGCCAGTTCTGCAGGTACTTGCGCGTCACCAGGTAGGTGGTCACCACGCTGGCCCAGGTCGTGAAGGAATCGACGTAGGGCCAGGCAGCGCTGCTGTACCCGGTCAGCAGGTAGCCGGAAACCAGGCTGAAAACCGTGATGAAAACGATTACCAGCGCGTGTTGCGAAACCGTCATCGATTGCACCGCGAGCGCGTGGGGGAACTCGTCGCCGTTGCTGCCGCCGCGGGTCCACTGGTACCAGCCGTAAACGGCCATTGCCATGTAATAGACATTCAGCGCCGACTCCATCAGCAGGCTGACGTTCCAGAACAGCACCGTGTAAATGGCCGTGCTCAGGAAGGCGAACAGCCAGCACAGGACGTTTTCCTTCACGGCCAGCAACACGTAGGCCAGCGCGAATATCACCGCCGTCACTTCCAGCGGTGACATCGTAAGTGCCGCGTTGATTGCAGTTTGCAGCCAGCTATCCACGATTACCGGTCCTCAGTAAAACTCGTATCTCACGTCGATACCAAACACACGCGGTTCGCCGAACTGGCGGTACGCTTGGTTGACGTATCCCTTGCGCGGGTCGTTGCCAAAATAGAGCCCGTGCACGGCGTAGTCCTGGTTGCCGAGATTGCGGCCCCACAGACGCAGGGTCACGGCGCCAAAGCTGTAACCGAGACTGGCATTGAGCAGCGTGTAGCCGGGGATTTTTTGGTCGTGGTAATAGCCGAAATAGCTGCCGGTGCGTCCTTCGGTCTCGAGCCTGGCATTGAACCGTGGTGTGAATTGAATGTTCGCGCCGATGCTGTACTGCCATTCAGGCGCCTTGGTCTGGTCGCGGTCGTGGATCTCGGGAAGGGCCGATTGTGTACATTGCCCTGGCTCGCCGAGGTCCACGACGGTCATTTCAGCGACGTTGGTTTTCAGCCAGCCGACGCCGGTGAACAGGCGGATTGCCGGGCTGAGCTCGTAATCCATTTCCAGTTCGAGACCGTAGTTGCTGCCCTTTGGGACACTGTCGAGATACCCGACCCAGAGGTAGTTGATGTCGTCCCAGATCCACGATTCCAGCTGCGCGTCGCTTCTTTTCATGTAGAACAGTGCCGTGCGCAGGCTCAGCGTCCCGTCGAGATAGGCACCCTTGACGCCGATCTCGGTATTGACCAGGCTTTCGCTGCCGAACACCAGCCGGTCTTGCATGAAGACCTGGAACTGCGGGTCCATGTAGTCAAACACCGAGCTGGCTTCGGTGTTGACGCCACCGGGTTTGACCCCGCGGGAGAGCGTGCCGTAGAGCAGGGTGGCGTCACCGAGGTCATGCTGCAGTGTGAGTTCGCCGCTGAAGTACTGGTCGTCGGATTCACTCTGGAGCGCATTGCTGTCGCTGTAGTCGTCCCTGAAGAACTCGTAACGGCCACCTCCGATCAAGCGCCAGGCCGGTGACAGGTCGTACTCCAACTGGCTGTAGAGCGCGTAACGGTGGGTGCTGTATTCGCTGTTGAAATCACCCCAATAAAGGCGTGTGAAATCCTCGCTGCGGTGTTGGGCGTAGACGCCTGCCACCCAGTTGAATGGTTCGACGCCGACCGACAGCAGGTGGGAATCGAAACTGATGTTATCGCGTTCGCGTTGCTGCTGGTCGGTGTTGGCAAAAGGGTAACAGTTCTCAACGCCATTGCAGATGTCCAGGTTGCTCCAGTCCTCGTCGTAGCTGTAACCGGTATCGGCATCCGACCAGCTGACGATGGTTTCCAGCGCCAGGTCCGGATCGAAATGCCAGTAGCTCCTGGCCGCAACCGACAGCGATTCCTGCCGGTCGTGCCCGGGCTCATCCGACAGGGTGTGACGGTTGTGGTCGAGTGAAAAGGCATCGTAGCCGTTGTCAATATTGACGTAGAAGGCGGTCAGTTCGGCAAAGGTGTCAGCCTCGCCAAGCCAGCGCAATTTACTCCGCACACTGAACTCGTCCAGCCGGTTGGTAGCATCGTCGCCCAAGTAATCGTTGCGGATGTAACCGTCACCGCTGTTCTGGCCGACGGCGATCCGGCCCAGCAGGTTCTGTGACAGGGGCCCGGCAAGCGCCGCGACCGCGTTCCAGCTGCCGTAGTTGCCAACACCCGCCTGCGCGTAACCGCTGCGCGTGTCGGTCGGGTCGTTCGAGCGTATGTTGACCATGCCGGCCAGCGCATTGGTGCCGAAACGGGTGCCCTGCGGGCCGCGCAGCACTTCCACCTGTTGCGTGTCCATCAATACCGCCGAGGAGGCGAAACCGTTGACGTCCACGTCATCGATGGTGATGCCCACAGACGGGAAATATTTCGGGTCAACGAACTGTTCGAGGTCGCCGATGCCGCGCACCTGGATGAAACGCGCCCTAGATGCGCCGGAGGAATAGTTGACGTTGGGCAACACGTTGAGGATGCCCTGCAGGTGCTGCGCGCCGCGCTCGAGGATCATGGCTTCCGGCACGATCGATATGCTGCCGCTGCTTTTCAGCAATTCGATATCGCGGAATCGGGCCGTGACGATGACCTCTTCGAGGTCGCCCTCGGCGGTCCCGTCGGCCACCCCGGCATGAATGCCGGTGGACACGAGTCCCCCGATCATCAGCAACAACAAGGTGCCAGGTTTTCCAAACACAATAAGCCTCCAAATATAAACGGAGACCCGGAAGGTGGAGAGATTGAGTGATTGCGCCCTATCCCTACGCCGGCATTATCCGGATCAGGTTCAAAGGGTCCGTCCGTTTGAGTGTTTGCTCGCGGACATCTCAGGCCATTCGGCCGCCCCTCAGGCATTCCATCAGGAATGTGCGGGCATTTTAACGCAACAAGGCGTGGATTGTGCAATTGTTCAACAATTGGCAGTCTGGAGCGCCGCAATCCGGTGGACTTTGCGGCACGTGTGGAACGTATTGCGAATGAACCCCGTCCGCGAGGGTTTAGGGTCGAACGCCGCGGAATACGCTATGAAAACCGGTCAGAAAAGTTACAATGAGCGGTTCAGAATTTGCCCGCAAAAAAGGTTGAACCATCATGTCCGGATCCGAGTTCCCTACGAGTGCAAGAGTGGTCATTGTCGGCGGCGGTATCATCGGTTGTTCGGTGGCCTATCACCTGGCCGACATGGGTTGCAAAGACGTTGTGCTGCTGGAGCAGAGCCAGTTGACCGCGGGTACCACCTGGCACGCGGCGGGCCTGATGACAACTTATGGCTCGACCTCCGAAACCTCGATTCAGATGCGCAAGTACTCGCGTCAGCTATACGCCGGCCTCGAGCAGGAAACCTGCATGGCCACCGGTTTCAAGGCGGTCGGCGTTATCGACCTGGCGTCCTCGCCGGACCGTCTCGAGGAACAGCGCCGGGTGGCGGCGTTCAACCGCTTTCACGGTATCGACGTCGTCGAGATCTCACCCAGCGAAGTCGGGGGGCTTTTCCCGCTGGCCAAAGTCGATGACATCCTGGCGGGTTTTTACACCGCGACCGATGGCCGTATCAACCCGGTCGATCTGACCATGGCGCTGGCCAAAGGAGCGCGTAACCGTGGGGTTAAAATCATCCAGAACACGCCTGTCAAGGGCGTACTGAGCCAGCGCGGTGTGGCCACCGGCGTGCGCACCGATAAGGGCGATATCCAGGCCGAATTCGTGGTCAATTGCGCCGGCATGTGGGCCCGGCAGTTCGGCGAGCTTTGCGGTGTAACCATCCCCAACCAGGCCGCCGAGCATTACTACCTGATAACCGATGACGTCGATGGCGCGGCTAAGGACCTGCCGATACTCGAAGACCCGTCCTGCCACGCCTATTACCGCGAGGAAACCGGCGGCCTGATGATCGGCCTGTTCGAACCGGATTGCGCGCCGTGGCGGGTCGATGGCATACCCGATGATTTTTCCTTCGGTGAGATACCACCCGACTGGGACCGGATGTCGCCATTCCTCGAACGCGCGATGAGCAGGGTGCCGGTGACGCTGGAAAGCGGCATACGCAAATTTTTCTGCGGGCCGGAAAGCTTCACCCCCGATCTCAACCCGATCGTCGGCGAGGCGCCGGAACTCAGGAATTACTGGGTCGCCGCCGGTCTGAACTCGGTCGGCATCATCACCGGTGGCGGTCTCGGCCGCGTGCTGGCGCACTGGCTGCTGAACGGCACGGCCGACGTCGATATCACCGGCATGAACATCGACCGTTTCCAGGCCTACCAGTGCAACCCGGACTACCGCCGCCAGCGCGCGCTGGAATCGCTTGGCATGGTTTACAGATGCCATTACCCGACGCGTTCACCGCAAACCGCGCGTGGCGCGAAAAAATCCCCCTTCCACGACCGCCTGGCGGCACTTGGCGCCTATTTCAGGGATGTCAGCGGCTGGGAATCACCCGACTGGTACGCACCGGACGGACATGAACCAAAGGTGGAGAAACTCTCCTGGGGCCGGCAGAACTGGTTCCCGTGGTGGGCGGAGGAACACCGCGCCTGCCGCGAGGGCGTGATCGCCATGGACATGACCTTCATGGCCAAGTTCCTGGTGCAGGGCCGTGACGCCGGCAGGTTCTTGAATTACGTCTCCGCCAATGAAGTGGACAACGATTCCGGCATGATCACCTACACGCAGTGGCTCAATCACACCGGCAAGCTCGAAGCCGACCTGACCGTGATCAAGTTCAACGATGAAAAATACATGGTGGTCGCGACCGACACCGCGCACCGTCACACCGAAGCCTGGCTGAAGCGGAATATCGCGCACGACCAGCACGTGTTCGTCACCGATGTCACCGCCGCCTACGGGCAGTTGAACATCCAGGGGCCGAGGTCACGTGAACTGCTGCAGTCGCTGACCTCTGCCGATATGTCCAACGCTTCCTTCCCCTTTAGGGGCGTCAGGGAAATCGACATCGGTCTCGCCCGGGTGATCTGCGTGCGCATCACCTACCTCGGCGAACTGGGTTATGAACTCAATATCCCGGCCGAACAGGCGAACCACGTGTTTGACATCATCGCGGAAAAGGGCAAGGCATACGGTCTGCGTTTTGCCGGTCTGAAAGCGCTGGCCAGCCTGCGCATGGAAAAGGGCTACCGCGATTACGGCCACGACATCGATAACACCGACGATCCCTACGAGACCGGTCTCGGCTTTGCGGTCAACCTGAACAAACCGGGTGATTTCATTGGCAAGCAGGCCTGTCTGAAAAAGAAGGCCGGGGCCCCTTACGCAAGACGCCTGGTACAGGTGCTGGTCAAGGACCCTGAACCGATGATGTTCCACGCCGAGATCGTCCGCCGCAACGGCGTCGCGGTCGGCGACGTGCGCTCGGCTTCCTACGGCCATACCCTCGGCGGCGCCGTGGGCCTGGCGATGGTCGCAGGCGAAGTGGTCAACCAGGCCTGGCTTGATGCAGGCGAATGGCAGGTGGATATCGCCGGCAAAACCTACCCTGCGGTCGTATCGTTCAAGCCGATGTACGACCCCGGCATGGAGCGGGTCAGGGCCTGAAGGATTCAGCCTGGCGCCTGGTGTTGCAGTACCTTTGACGCGCCGGCCTGCTATTATCTGCCTGTCACCCCACTTCAGCAGTGGCCAGTCACGTACAATGATGGCCTGAAATGGCGGCGGATGATTCCACCGCACTGACGGTTTCAGAACCATGGCACAGACAAGAGAGTTTTATGGAACAACAATTTACCAACGACAGGGTTAAAGACCTGAAATCAATCAGCGACCGGCACGCTAACAGGGAGATCGTGGGGTGCACAAGCTGGCGGCATTTCGTCGTGCACGAGGATCGCGGTTGGTTGCTGAACGCGCTTGGCAAGATCCGGGCCCAGGTGGAAAAAGTCCAGCAGGTCTCATTGGGCCAGGGTCGTGACGAACAGGTTTTTGAATCCGAACTGCAAAAATTGTTCGCGCTGTTCGAAGCGCAAACGCTCAATCATCTGGGTGATCGACACGAATAACTTTAACACGCCATGACACGCATTGTCCCCTGCATTTTTATCCTTCTGACCAGCCTGCCGTCATTCGCGGCGGATGATCTCAGCAACGAACTCGCGCTGGCGGAAAGCTGGCTGGCCGCACAGCGCGCCTACGATCACGTGCCCGGCCTCTCGGCCGCCATCGTGCACGACCAGGACCTGCTGTGGAGCGGTGCGTCCGGCTATGCCGACCTCGACAGCAAGAGACCGGCGAGTGCTGATACGATCTACGGTATCTGCTCGATCTCGAAGCTGTTCACCGGCATCGCGGTGATGCAACTCCGGGACCAGGGCAAAGTCCAGCTGGACGAACCCGTAACGGACATGCTGCCGTGGTTCAACCTGAAACAGAGCTTCGAAGGCAGCCCCGGGATTACCCTCAGAAACCTGCTGACACACGCTGCGGGTCTGCCGCGCGAGGCTGACGCACCTTACTGGGTGGGACCCGACTTCCCGTTTCCGACGCGTGAGCAGGTGCGCGAAATGCTGGGCGGACAGGCCACCATCTACGCGGCCGACCGCTATCACCAGTATTCCAACCTGGGCTTGAGCCTGGTGGGTGAAATCGTCGCGGAACAGTCCGGACAGGACTACGCGGCCTACGTCGATGCGCACGTGCTCGGTCCGCTGGGTCTGAAGGACACCTCGACCGGCTTTCCGACCGATCAACGCGAGCCGCGCATCGCCACCGGTTACGGCTACTCGGGGCGTGACGGCGCCCTGCCGCCGATGCCGCGTTACGACGCGCGTGGCATCACGCCGGCGGCCGGCTTTGCCTCGACAGCGCTGGACCTGGCGCGCTTCGCCTCGTGGCAGTTCCGCCTGCTGGGCGGCAAGCCGGATGAAGTCCTCAAGGCCAACACCCTGCGCGAAATGCAGCGCGTGCAGTGGATGGACTGGGACTGGAGCATCGCCCGCGGTCTGGCCTTCGGTGTCTACCGCATCGGTGACCGCACCCTGACCGGCCATGCCGGCGACTGCCCGGGTTTCAATACACGTCTGTACCTCGACCCCGTCAGCCATTACGCAGTCATCACCATGGCCAACCGTAACTACGTGAACGTGGATGGCTACGCCGCCAGGATATTCGATATTTTGGAAGCGGGCGGCACGCCGCAAGAGAAGCCAAACAGGAAAAATGCTTCAGCCATCGACCTCGACGCCTACCTCGGCAGCTACGACAACCGGCCCTGGAGCGGTGAGGACATGGTGGTCCGCTGGAAGGACGGCCTGGCCATGATCGCCATGCCGAGCATGGACCCGCTGGGCAATTTGGTTCGCCTCAAGCACATCGACGGCGACCGCTTCCGCACCATCCGCAGCGACGATCAGGACGGACACGAGGTCAGCTTCCGGCGTAACGCGGCGGGGGCGGTTACGCATATTGAATATCATGAGGTTGTCTGGCCGAAGATGTAGGCGGCACATGGTCAGAGCAACGGGTGTCCAAAGCAGGGTTTGTCCGGAGCAGGATTCGCGGGTTACACCCTTTGACTACTGCTCAGCCACGGACACCACCACACCCGCCTGCTTGCGCAGAAGGTCCAGGACTTGCCCGGCGTTGATTACGAAAACGTCATCTTCGGGCGCCAGTGACCTGATCCGGTCGAGGCGGTCCTGCACACCCTGCCAAACTGTGGCGTCATTTGATCGCCTGGCGCTCGCGAGACTGGCCATGAAGTAATATTTCGCCGTGGCGAGTGAATAAGGGTTCAGATTTTCTGCGAATTCCATGGCCGTTTCACAATTGGCGCAGGTCGGGTCCAGCCTGAAGAGCGCTGCGGCCAACAACAGTGCGGCATCGCGACGGACCTGGGTAGGCGCTTCCGGGGTCTGCATGACGCGTTCAAACGAGATCCGTGCCCGCTTCCAGTTGCCACGCATAAAATGCGCCAGGCCGCCAACGTATTCGACCGTATCTGTCGCATCGAGATCTGGCAGCTTTATCCATCCTTCTGGCCGTGTGATTTTGGTCCAGCCGCCGGGCGCATGCTCCCTGGCTTGCATCTTGCTACCGGTCGCGCCCACCTGTCGCGAGGTCACGGATTTCTCTGCGTAGACCGGCATGTTTTCGAACGAAGCGAACAGCTCCAGTTTTGCAGAATCAAAAACCACGGGCGACATTTCATATTGCAGGCTCGGAAACTCGGTCAGGCTGACCGTTGCAGGAGTTTCCCCTTCCCCTGTTGCCGTAATCTGCCACACCAGCCACTGCCATTGCGCCTGGCCCGTGTCATCGCTGCCGCGGGTCATGCTCTCAGGCGCGTGCGCCAGGTGTTGTGGGGACGGCGCTATCGTCAGGAATGGCTGAACGACCACATCTGCGCCGTAGAGCCAGGCCTTTCCCCAGAGAACCAGCTGAGCCTGCTCATCCACGGCCCGCGCATACGCATCGTCGTGTGTCTGACGAGCCAATGCCCGTTCGAGAACCGCAACCGCATCGTTACGTATACAACAGGTGTCGCGATTGTCATATTTTCCATCTTCGCGGTAGGGAGTCGACTTATTAAAAGTGCGAAAAATCTCATGTACCAGCGCAAATGTAACGTTGTACCCAAGCTGTGCCCCGGTCTCGGCTTCAAACTGTGGCACCAGGACCCGAAACAGCTGGCCATCTTCACTCTGCACTTCGGCGGAGGTGCGCTCTTTGCCCCAGGCGTATTGAACCGCTGACATCAATCCCAGCAGCACGACGAGTGCTACCAACGGTATGCGCTGCGGCCTCTTGGCCACGGATATTTTGCAGCTACTCATTCCGTACACCGATCGATCATGCGACTCGCAGCCAACTCCAGGGAATTCCGTTTGGTCTCGACGTCCTGCGCCGAAATAGCATCAAAATAATAGAATGCGGCCGCATGATAATTTCTCACACTGCGCCATTTATTGCCCGAGACCTCAAAACTCACATTCAGGGGCAGATCATCCTGGTAATAGATATTGCTTTCGCCATCGGGAATTTCGCCACTGCCAGATTCGGGGCTGGCTGTATTGAGCAGGGCGCTCAATACGATTGAGGCATCGGGTGTCTCGCGCCAGAACGATTTCGGGTCCTGAAACTCAGCAAATTGAACATCTCTGCCGCCCGCTGCCTGGAAGGTGCTCCTGATGTTATTGATAAATTGAGTCATTGCCGCGCTATCGGCTTCGTTCGTATACAGAAAATTGCCTCGCCTTGAACCAAGTTCTGCCTGGGTCGGCGTCACCGGTGAGTTGTCTGTTTCAAGGGCCGTATAGGCTGCACAGATTTTTTTGGCGAGGGGGAGTTTACAGCGTTGCAATTCGGCAAAGCTCCCGCATGCATCAACGTTGGCTGGCTCGGTGGTTGACGCTTTAATGACTTCGTCCGGCTCCGCTCTATCCTCTTCGGCTTGCCCGTTGTCGATTGACTTCCTTGCAGTTTCTGTCGATGTTTGAGTATTGTCCGCTGGGGCAAGCCACGACCTGATGGCATCAAAATTGACAGCGGCGGCAATGGTCACTGCAACGGCTGCGATGGCGCCGATGGCCAGCGCGCGGGTCCGGCCATTTTTCCCCTTCGCTCCGCTGCCGCCCTTGCTTTCCTCCTCCGGCTGAAGGCTGGTCGCTTCGCCGGTGAAAAGATGTCCGTCGGGTGAACGCATGAAAAGTACGGGCGTTGCCCATTCCATCGATTTAGGGTAACTGATTCGTATCGCCTTGCGTCCTTCCGCCACCGATGCATCCACCGGCACACCCTTGGCTATTTGCGGATAAAAGCACTCGGCAAACGCAAGCGCCGCGGGGTCCGAAATCGGGAACTGCATGGCCACGACGGCTGGCACACCAGCCATTACAAGGGCGGTCGCCACACCGGCAAACGGGTCCTGGCCGGCCAGGTTGCCGAGCTTTCCGGTATCACAGGCGTTCAGAAAAACCAGGCGAATCGACGTTTCATCGTGAAGCATGATGCCGAGTGTTCTGCCGTCCAGCAGGTCCTTCTTGCCATCTTCTTTTTCCATCGCCAGGGCCCCGACGCCCTGCTTCGGATCAAAGCCCCCGTGCCCCATGTAATGCAGCACGTGGTAGTCCGCCTCGTCGAGTTTTTTGCTAAGCTCCTGGATTGTTGCAGTATCGAGAAAATCCACTTCGACACCGGCTTTGTGGCCCCAGGCCTGTTCGATGCCCTGGCGTTCTTTTTCCAGGTCCAGCGGCTTCAAGCCAGCGGGGTTTGCCATGACGACGAGAACACGCAGCGGCGGTATTAACGGTAACAGCTCGAATGGCCGCTGGACATCAAGGTATCGCACCAACGGGGTTTTTGCAGAGAGACAGAGATAGTCGCGTGTTTCTTCGCGATAAAGCAATTCCCAGGGCAGGCTGGCCAGCCGGGCAATGTCTGCATTCTCCGGGTCGATGTGCAGCTTGATACGCAAGCCGTAGTCTGTTCCCCGGATTCCGCCGATACTTTGATCAAACAGGCTCCGCACACGACCCGCAAAGAGGATGCCAAATAGTTTTCTGCCAATATCGATCGGCTGGACGACTGGTGACCTGGTTGTGCCCGCCGGTTCAATGCCGGTTGACCCCGCACCCGGTGCGGATACCGCCTCACCCGCTCGCAGGCTTTGGGCAAGTGACTGCAGACTGGCAAATATCTCATCCAGGTCACCTGTTGAAGCAATGAAATCATTCACTTCCCCGGCAGGGGCGGCAACACTTATGGCAAGCCCTTTAGCATGCTTTTGACCGACTTTAATGCTGAAATCTTTGTATTTCATGCTCCGATCATCTGCCTGGCGCTAAGCGCTTACAAGTCCGCAGGGAATAACAAAATGAATCATGGCCAAGTATAGATACCGTCTTCAGTTGCAGGCAAGTTTTCAGATTTTTGCAGTAAATAGTAGCGAGGGACTTATCGGCCAATAGAAAACGCGGTCAAAAGTTTGTTGGGAATGTGCAGGACGGGCGATTGGCAAGGTCGGATCAAGTTGCATAGGTGGAATGTCTGAAAATGCCCAGAATAGGCCATTTATAAGCTCGGCAGCGTTCAGATCCAAACAGGGTCAACCACTCAGCATGGTGGCTATGCTATTCACCAAAACCCGATACTCACAAGCGCCAAAGAAATGGGCTGGGTGTTTGTGTTCCGAGAGAAAGCCGGGCAGCGGCGCGGCTTTGACCCGGCAGTACCCGGCAAGTAAGCCAGCGCAAATGAACTTTGCCATTGCCATACTTTGCAAATAGACGACCAAATGTATAGTATGGTTGCATGATTGAACGTAACCTCTGGTTGAAGCGTGTCCAGCAGGCCTGGACGCAGCGGTCTGTTGTCTGGCTGTCCGGTGTGCGGCGGGTGGGCAAGACGACGATTGCGCGGATGCTGCCCGATGCGACGTACCTGAACTGCGATCTGCCTTCCTCGGTGCGCGCCCTGGAGGATCCGGAGCTGTTTCTCGGCTCGCAGGCGGCGGATTCGGTGCTGGTGTTCGACGAGGTTCATCGTCTCGGCGATCCAAGCCGCCTGCTGAAGATCGCCGCCGACGAATACCCCCATCTGAAGGTGCTGGCCACCGGCTCATCCACGCTGGCAGCGACACGCAAATTCAGCGATTCGTTGACCGGGCGCAAACGCTCCATTCATCTCTGCCCGGTGCTCTGGGAGGACTGTATAGAGCCCTTCGGTGTGCCGGATCTTGATCGTCGGCTGCTGCATGGCGGGTTGCCCGAGCTGCTGCTGGCTGAGCGCAAGGATCCTGCGTTTCTGAACGAATGGATCGACAGTTTTTATGCGCGGGACGTTCTGGAACTGTTCGGCATCCGCAATCGCCAGGGTTTTCTCGCGCTGTTCCGCCTGCTGCTGCGCCAGAGCGGCGGCCAACTGGACTACAGTCAACTGGCCAATCTGAGTGAGCTGAGCCGGGTCACGGTCAAGGCGCATATCGAGGCCATGCAGATTGCGCATGTGGCCCACCTGCTGCGGCCTTTCCACGGCGGTGGCAAGCGCGAGATCGTCAGCCGGCCCAAGTGCTATGCCTTCGACACCGGTTTCGTGACCTTCGAAAAAGGCTGGGACTCGATCCGCAACGACGACCGGGGGCTGCTGTGGGAACACCTGGTGCTGGACAGCCTGCGTTTTCACTACGCCGATGAGGACATCTTCTACTGGCAGGACAAGTCGCAGCGGGAAATTGACTTCGTGATCCGGCGCGGTCGCGACCGTGTGGATGTCGTGGAGTGCAAGATCAACCCGGACAAGCTTGATGCCACGCCAGCCGAGACCTTCCGCGCCCTGTATCCGGACGGTGACAATTACGTCGTTAGTCCGGCGGTGAAATCACCAACGCCGTTGCGTCGCGGCAAGCTGATATTCAGGGCAATCAACACGAACGATTTGCCGTTTTGAGGACTTTATTCGAGACATCCGTGCAATGTTGTCGAAAGTTGCGACAGGCAAAAGCCGCACAAGCACCGGTTAATTGAAGTGACCGGGACGCGATTCTGTCTGGGTCTGCCTAACAATATGCGAAACCCGCGTCGCTATCGCTCCGGGGGTGGCCGCATTCACTGGTTCAGCTGGCCGGCTTCAAACGGAATCGGTGGCCGCATTCACCGGAATACGCACCCAGCGTAAACACACGCATCAACTCCATCACGCATATCTATCATTGAGAAGTATGTTATTCTCTATTCTAGAATCTAGAACACAGAACAAATATGACACTAAAACCACAAGATATCCTGGTCCTGCTCAAACTCCTGTCCCTCGGGTCGAAAGACTGGACCTATGCGTGGCTGGGTGTGCAATTGGACATGAGCCCTTCGCAACTCCACGCTGCGGTCAAGCGGGCGCTGGCCGCTCAACTGGCGGTGCGTGACGGCGACCACATCGTGCCAAACAGGCGCAATCTCATGGAGTTTCTGACGCATGGCATCAGGTATGTTTTCGTTCCAGAACGTGGCGAGTTGACCCGCGGCATGCCCACCGGATATGCCGCGCCGCCCCTGGCAAGTCACTTTATCGGCGATGGAGAACCGCCCCCAGTATGGCCGACGCCGGATGGCGCGGTGCGAGGACAGGCGTTTTCCCCCCTCTACAGCCTGGCGCCCGGTGCGGCGGCAAAAGACGCCAGGCTCTACGAATGGCTGGCGCTCGTTGACGCCATGCGCGGTGGACGCGCGCGGGAGCGTGATCTGGCGGCCAAGGAACTGAGCGCGCGATTGGGGCACCATGGTTAGGGCCAAAAATCCCAATATCCAGATACTCGAGTCGGCTGTCGAGCTGCTTGATGACCTCACCGCCGAGATGGTTTTCGTGGGCGGTTGCGCGACGGGGCTGCTTTTGACGGACCCTGCCGCGCCCCCCATTCGGGCTACCCAGGATGTCGATGTAATAACCGAAGTGGCATCCCTCGCCGAATATCACCAGCTATCGAGGCGGTTGCGCCAGAAGGGTTTTGCAGAAGACCAAACGCCGGGT
>JBFZEL010000105.1:0-2630 GCA_041306925.1 Lysobacterales bacterium | reverse complement strand
ATTATGGCTACAATCCCACTCAATGCGTTACGCACTTTCGAAGCCGTGGCAAACCACATGAGTTTTGTCAGGGCAGCGCAAGCCCTGCATGTGACCCCAGCCGCCGTGAGCACCCAGATCCGCGCGCTGGAACAACGGCTCAACCAGTCACTGTTTCATCGTCATGGGCGCCAGATTTCACTGACCGAGGCCGGGCGTAAGCTCCTGCCCGGCGTGCAGCGGGGCCTGGCTGAGATGCGCCGGGCACTGGAGGCGATAAGTCATGATCACCTGGAGGGCGTGCTGAACCTCAGCATGATGCCTTCGTTCCTGCAAAAATGGCTGATGCCGCGCCTGCCCGGGTTTTACAGCACAAACCCCGAGATCGATCTGAGGATTAACGTGGACAATGCCTTGGTGAATTTCTACCAGAGCGATATGAACGCTGCGGTTCGCCTAGGTAGCGGTCATTGGGCCGGACTCAAATCCGTCAAACTGATGGATGACTGGATCCTGCCGGTTTGCAGCCGCCGGCTGCTCAAGAAAATCGGCCCTATTCATTCGATCGAAGCGCTACAGAAGCATGACCTGTTGTTCGCGCCGGGCAAGGTCTGGGACCCGTGGTTCCGTGAATTCGGGGAAAGCAGCCGCGACAGCCGCTGGAACCTGCTGAACGATTCGATCAGCATCCTGATGGCGGCGGAGCAGGGCGAGGGTATCGCACTGACCCGCTGGTCGCTGGCGGCGCGTGAGTTAGAGGCCCGCCGCCTGGTGCGGCCCATCGATACCGTGGTCAAGGCCGACTGGTCCCACTATTTCGTGGCGCCCCCGCATTATTTTGATCTGCCGAAGGTGGCCGCGTTCCGCAACTGGCTGCTCGATCATTGCCAGCGATTTCTGCCGCCGGATTGAACGGGTTTCGGATTGATTGCCGGGGCAATGCATAAGCCGCGCAAAGCGGAATTACGCATTGCACACAACACCTCAGGCGAGCGCGGCATTCACAATTTCGCGCGCTTCAGCCTGGATCTGCCTGAGATGCTCCTCACCTTTGAAACTTTCGGCGTAGATCTTGTAGAGGTCCTCCGTGCCCGACGGGCGTGCGGCAAACCAACCGTTTTCGGTACAGACCTTGAGGCCGCCGATGGCCGCACCGTTGGCGGGGGCATGTGTCAGCTTGGCGGTGATCGTCTCGCCCGCCATGGTTGCAACTTTGACCTGTTCCGGTGAGAGGGCCGCCAGCCTGGTTTTTTGTTCGCGGCTGGCGGGGGCATCGACGCGTTGGTAGACCGGCTTGCCGAACCGGGTGACGAGGTCCTGGTAATGCTCGCCCGGGTCCTTGCCGGTGACGGCGAGAATTTCACAGGCCAGCAGGCTGAGGATGATGCCATCCTTGTCGGTCGTCCAGACCGTGCCGTCCTTGCGCAGAAACGAGGCGCCGGCGGATTCTTCACCGCCGAAGCCACAGGAACCATCGACCAGTCCGTTGACAAACCACTTGAAGCCCACCGGGACCTCCTGCAAATCGCGTTTGAGGCCGGCGGCGACACGGTCGATCATCGATGAACTGACCAGCGTTTTGCCGATGGCCGCATCCGCCCTCCAACCCTTGCGGTGACTGAACAGGTAGTTGATCGCCACGGCGAGATAGTGGTTCGGGTTCAGCAGACCGGCCGATTTCGTGACGATACCGTGGCGGTCGTAGTCGGGGTCATTGCCGAAAGCGATGTCGTATTCGTCCTTGAGGGCGACCAGGCTGGCCATCGCGTACGGTGAGGAGCAGTCCATGCGCACCTTGCCGTCGTGGTCGACGCTCATGAAGCCGAAGGTGTAATCGACGCTGTCGTTGCGGATGGTCAGGTTCAATCCGTATTTTTCGGCAATCGGCCGCCAGTAGCGCAATCCGGAACCACCCATGGCGTCGGCGCAAATTTTGAGCTTTGCATTGCTGATGGCCTGCATGTCGATCACGTTGGCGAGGTCTTCGACATACGGGGTGATAAAGTCGTAGCGCACGGTCGTTTCGGCGGCCTGCGCGTCCGGGTAGTAAAGGCCTTCGACTTCCTCGTTGTTATTTGCCAGCAGTTCGTTGGCGCGCCCGGCGATCCAACCGGTGGCATCGCTGTCGGCCGGTCCGCCGTTGGGCGGGTTGTATTTGAAACCGCCGTTGTCGGGCGGGTTGTGCGAGGGCGTTATGACGACACCGTCGGCCAGTCCACTGGTCCTGCCTTTATTGTGGGCGAGGATCGCGTGCGAGATGACGGGCGTAGGTGTGTAGCCGCCATCCTGGTCAATCATCACGGTTACGCCATTGGCCGCAAATACCTGCAGGGCGGTCTTTTCGGCAGGCGTGGAAAGCGCGTGTGTGTCCTTGCCCATGAACAGCGGTCCGTCGATACCCTGACCCGCGCGGTATTCGCAGATCGCCTGGGCGATCGCGATGATATGGTCTTCGTTAAAGCTGTTTTTCAGGGAGGTGCCGCGATGACCGGAGGTTCCGAAAACGACTTTTTGATCCGGGTCGGATACATCGGGAGTTGCCTGGTAATAGAGACTGACCAGTTCGGCGACATCGATCAGCTTGTCCTTTGCTACGGGCTTTCCCGCAGCGGGATGGATGGCCATGGATTTCCTCCTGTAAGGTCTTAAAG
>JBFZEL010000104.1:0-4748 GCA_041306925.1 Lysobacterales bacterium | reverse complement strand
ACCCGGGTACGACTTCAGCCAGCGTTCCAGCCAGAGGATGGTCGGCAGGTCCAGGTGGTTGGTCGGTTCATCCAGCAACAGGATATCCGAGCGGCACATCAGCGCCTGCGCCAGGTTGAGACGCATCCGCCAGCCGCCGGAGAATTCATTCACCGGCTTGCGCATGACGGCGTCTTCGAAGCCGAGCCCGTGCAACAGCCTCGCGGCCCTCGTCTCGGCCGCAAACCCGTCGATGTTGTCCATCTGCTCATAGAGGTCGTGCAGCCGTTCATCATGGCTGTCCTGGGCTTCCAGTGCGGCGATGCTGGCCTGCAGTCTGCGCAGATCCCTGTCACCGTCCTGGACAAACTCGAGGGCGGGTTGTACCGAGTCAGGGCTTTCCTGGGCGACGTGGGCGATGATGTCCCTGGGATTGACCTGCAACTGCCCGGCATCGGCTTCCAACTGTCCGAGAATCAGCGCAAACAAGGAACTTTTGCCGCTGCCATTGACGCCGATGACACCTAAACGCTGGCCGGCGTGAGCCTGCAGGCTGGCGTTTTCGAGCAGCAGTTTGGCGCCCCGGCGCAATTCGATCTGGTTGAGTTGTAGCATTGGGTGATTCTGTCATCGGGCGGTCTTGAGAGTGGGGCATTATAAGCCAGTCAGCAGTAAGTCACCGGGGTAATGCGCCGTTGCGCCTCGAAAGTTTCAATCCGATGTCCCCGCCGGCGGCAGCGCATTGCGGATTCGTGTCGTCTAGCCCAGTATTTTTGCAAGCGTCCGCCGTGTTCTCAGCGTCACCACGAGAATGCCAAGCAGCACGAGGCTGCCGCCAAGCAACAACCGCCAGCCCGGCCGGTCGCCCCACACCAGCACGCCGGAGAGCACGGCAAAAACCGGCATCATCAGCATATAGGGCATGATGGCGCTGATCGGGTGACGTTGCGCCATGTAATAGAACAGACCGTGGCCGGCGACGGAGGCGCCGATGGCGGAAAAAGCGACACTGGCCCAGTGCAGTGGCTGGGCATTGCGGATCGATTCAAGTTGACCGCCCTCGAGCAGCAGCGAAAGCGACACCAGCAGGGGTAGCGAAAGGAGCGCCGTCCAGGCCTGAAAATTCATCGCCGACACCGCTACGATCCCGCGCAGGAAAATCGAACCCAGGGCCTGGAAGAACGCGGATAGAAGCGCCAATGCCAGCACATCCGGTTGCGCCAGCACCTGCGGGTCAAAACCAAGAATCAACACGCCGGTAAACGCCAGCCCGATGGCCAGCAACCTGCGCAAGCCGATGGATTCGCCCAGCAGGAGGACCGCCAGCAGCACCGCGATCGGCACGTAGGTCTGCTGCACGATCGCGACCGACGAGACATCGGCCGAGCGCTGCAGGGCCCAGAACATCAGGCAGAAATGTATCGACCCGATCGACAGGGCGGCCCCCGCCAGCCGCGGCCACTGTCCTGCCGGCGGCAAACGCAGGAATGGCAGGGTCATGGTCAGCAATAATGCAAAGCGCAGGACCATGAACAGCAGCGGCGAAAACTGCTGCGTGCCCTTGGCGCCGGCGACAAAATTGAAGCCCCAGACCAGGCATATCAGCATCAGGATCATCAGGTCGCGCAATTTCATTGACTAATTTTCCGGTAAAATCAGGACGCGGGACACACGCACAACCCCACCGGCGCATTATAGGGTAGCGGGCAGCCGCCGGGCTGGTTTGGCTTTGTGTTTCCCTGCGTAGCAGATGCACTCATTTTTTGTGGACTTCTGCGTCAATGACTCTTACTCTTGCCATGCCCGAAAGCGGGACAGAAGCGGCGGTAAAACCCAGCCGATTCTCCCCGTATCGAACAGGAACCCCAGAACTAAAGGATACCCGGTGAAGACAAGTTACCAACCACGGTCAGCCGCCTGGAAATGTTATGCAATGGCCATCGCGGCCCTGCTGCTGGCCGCGCTGACGGCCTGCGCCACGGGTTTGACAGTGCGCAGTGATATCGACCCGGGCGCCGATTTCAGCCGTTACAGGACCTACAATTTCTTCGACCCCATGGGTGTCGAAGGCGGTTACAACTCGGCGGAATTCGGCGAGCATTACCGCGCCGCCATCAGCGTGGAAATGAGCCGCCGGGGCTACAAGCTCGCGGACCGTCCGGATTTGCTGATCAATGTCACCTGGCGCGCAGATGACAAGATCAGGATCAGGTCCTATTCCACCCCCTACGCGAGCGGTGCTTACCATGCCCGGCCAAGCGGCGCTTACTACGGTTCTGAAGCCGGGCTCGGCATTTCAACCGGCACCATGACAACGCAGACCACCGAAGCCTCGATCTTTATTGACCTGGTCGATTTTGCGCAGCAGCGCGTCGTCTGGCAGGGCGTTGCCGTCTTTAATGTCACCGACGAGGTCAGAACGCAGTTGCGTGACGCAATTTTTACCTCCGTAAACGAGATCATGGCGGAGTTTCCACACACCGCAGGAAAGTGAAAACGATGTTACCGAAAAGAAGCTTGATGGGCCCGGGACCCTCCGACGTATACCCGGAAGTACTCGCCGCGCTGGCAAGACCCACGATCGGCCACCTCGATCCGGCGTTTGTCGCGTTCATGGACGAACTCAACGAATTGTTGCGTTATGCATTTCAGACCGGCAATACCGTGACCCTGCCGATTTCGGCGCCGGGTTCTGCCGGGATGGAGTGTGCTTTTGTCAATCTGCTCGAACCCGGCGACAAGGTCGTGATTGCCATCAATGGCGTTTTCGGTGGCCGCATGCTGGAAAATGCCCGGCGTTGCGGGGCAGTGCCCGTCGTGGTCGAATTTGACTGGGGCACGCCCGTTGATCCAGGCCCGGTCGAAGCGGCGCTCAGGGCCAACCCCGATGCCGTGGCGCTGGCTTTCGTCCATGCCGAGACATCGACCGGCGTGCGCTCCGACGCGCAGACCCTGTGCAAGCTTGCCCATGAGCATGGCTGTCTCAGCATCGTCGACGCCGTGACCTCTTTGGGCGGCATCGGCTTGTGCGTGGATGAGTGGGGCATTGACGCCATTTATTCCGGTACGCAAAAGTGCCTGTCCGCGCCACCGGGTCTGTCACCCGTGTCATTCAACGAGGCAGCCATGGCCAAGGTCAGGGCCCGCAAGACGCCATCACAAAGCTGGTTTCTCGATCTGAATCTGCTGACCTCTTACTGGGGTCCAGGCGCCAAGCGTGCCTATCACCATACCGCGCCGGTCAACATGCTGTATGGCTTGCACGAAGCGCTGCTGATACTCAAAAAGGAAGGACTCGAAAACGCCTGGAGCAGGCACGCAGCCAATCATCAGAAGCTGCGTGCCGGCCTGGAAGGCATGGGTCTGGAATTCTACGTCGAGGAGCAATATCGCTTGCCGCAACTCAATGCGGTCAAGGTGCCGGCAGGTGTCGATGAGGCTGCCGTCAGGAGCTTTCTGCTCAATGAATACAACCTTGAAATCGGCGCCGGTCTTGGCCCGCTGGCCGGCAAGATCTGGCGTATCGGCCTGATGGGCGCGTCCAGTTCCGAGCGTCACATCAAGCTGTGCCTGGATGGCCTGCAGGCGGCCCTGGCAAAAAGTTAGCGTGTTGCAGCGCGTGTTGCAGCGCGTGCAGGGTTGTCGCGCCGGGCTTCAGGATTGAAGCGGCGCCGATGGCAGGGCGTATATTTCTCCTGAGTGTCATCGCGCTCTGCTACCTCGGCTACAGGGACTGGCAGGGCCGGGCGGTCGAACATCCGCCCGGCGTGCTGGTCAGGGAGCAGCCAAAGCAGGTCGATGTGCAGCCGTCCGTCTTCATGCTGGACGACTACCGGGTCACACGCAGGGCCAGCTTCGAGGTGCGTGCGCGGGTCCTGTCGAAGGAACCTTACCACCTCGGCCGCCCCGCCAAGCTATAACCCAACGACCTCGCGCTCGGCGGGGGTGTCATGTCCGACAGCGCGGTGCTCGGGCAGATCGACATATCCCAGAGTGGCCGCTGGTATCGCACCCGCTTCGAGTTGCCGCCGCCGGTCGCCGAGCAACAGATCGCTGCCAGCAGCAGCAACATGCACATGATTCCGGCCGGCAAGGCCATCGGCAGGGCCCTGAAAAAGCTGCGCGTGGGGGATGTCGTGTCATTGCGTGGCTACCTGGTCGACGTGGAGCATGCTTCGGGCTGGTCCTGGCGTTCGTCGCTGTCCCGCACCGACCGCGGCGCCGGCGCCTGTGAACTGGTCTATGTCGAGTCGCTGGGGGTGGAGAACCCGGACTAATTCCGGCGTGGACCGGTTACCCGGCCGGGTAACCGCCGGCGTCCTTCACCAGCGCTACCGGTATACCGTTGAGGACCGCATTACCCGACAGGCTGTCGAGCAATTCGTGGTCGGTGAGCAGGTTGGTATTGACCCCGGGGTGTTGTTGCGCGACAGCGAGCCGGCTACCTTCACCGGCGTGTCCCCAGCCATGCGGGATGCTGATCACACCGGCTTGCAGCGCGTCGCTGATGGCGACCGGAATGCGTATGCTGCCCACCCTGGAACTGACCCTTGCCATGTCGCCATCCTGCAGTTGGCGGGAGCGGGCGTCGTCCGGATGAACCCATACCAGGCAGCGGTCCCTGCCCTTGACCAGCCTGTGACTGTTGTGCATCCATGAATTGTTGCTGCGCGGGTCGCGCCTGCCGATGAGTTGCAGGTCAAATTCCGCCGGCTTCACAGCCGTTGCATGCGCCGCGGGGAATCCGTGCAGTTTATGCAATTCAGACA
>JBFZEL010000103.1:0-5241 GCA_041306925.1 Lysobacterales bacterium | reverse complement strand
CGGTTAACCTGTTGGCACTGGCGCTGCTGGGCACGCCCCGGCATGCGATGGGTGAGAAACAGCTGGCGCGGCAAATCGACCTGTACAAGACCCTGCTAAGCCGAAAACCGACACCTGAACGTGTGACGGTGACCGGCAAAAGCGCCGGGGAGATCATTGCCTATGGTTTTGCAATGAAAATCCTGCAACGCCAGGAACACGTGCTTGGCGACATCATATCCCTGCGGCCCGAGCGTGCCGTGAGCCTGACATTCTTCCGTAACAATATAGCTCACCTGATGGCATTGCCTTCGCTGGTCGCCGTCTGCTTCCTCGAGCATCGCCATTTCCTGATCAAAAACCTGCACAAGTTTGCCATCATCATACAACCGTTTCTGCAGGCGGAACTGTTCATCCCGTGGAGCCAGCGGCACATCACGCGGGAACTGGACGAGTCCATCGAACAACTGGTTCAAGCCGGTCTGCTATACCGCAGGGAGGACGGGGAAACGCTGTCCCGCGCAAAGGACAATCCCGAAGCCGCCCTGCAACTCAATATCCTGGCGCACAGCCTGTTGCAGACCATCCACCGTTACCTGATCACCATCTCGATCCTGGCTCGCTATGGTTCGGGGACCATGACCCGGGTGGAACTCGAGGACCTCTGCATCCAGACCGCCCAGCGGATATCCATGCTGCACGAGTTCAACGCGCCGGAATTTTATGACAAGGCCCTGTTCAAGGAATTTATTGCGGAACTGCGCACGGTCGGTTACCTGGCACCCAACGAAGACAACAAACTGGTATTTGACGAACGTCTGGAAAAAATCAGTAAAGAGGCGAGGTACATACTCGGCGAGGAAATCCGCCTGGAAATTGACCGCCAGACACCCATTGCGCAGGCCGTGGTGGCGAACAACTGAAAGCCGGTCAGGCGTCCATATCCGGTATCAATTTGGATTCCAGCCGGGTAATCCAGTCCTTGAGTTTCAACTTGCGTTTTTTCAGACGCCGCAGATGCAATTGATCCTGCAGCGGGTCCATGGCCATGCGTGCGATCGCCATATCGAGGTCGCGGTGCTCTTCACGCAATTCAAAAAGCAGTTGTCGTATTTCTGAAGTATCGTCCGATTTCATGAAATTCCGATCTGATATAGACTTCTTTGTTTCACTATAACACCAAGCGTGTCCAATATAATCCACAGCAGGAGAAATTGATCCATGGATCGAAGAAAATTTGTAGCTGCCGCAGGCCTGGCAGGCGCGACGGGATTGCTGGGCGCGTGTGCAAAACAGACCGGTTCCGAGACCGGCTGCGGTGAGCAAGGCGCAACGGCGAATTTCACATGGAAAATGGTCACGTCATGGCCGCGCGACTTTCCCGGCCTGGGAATCAGCGCCAGCCATCTGGCCGATTCCATCGGCAAACTCAGTAACGGCCGGCTGACAATCAAGGTCTACGGCGGCGGCGAACTGGTGCCGCCTTTCGAGGTATTCGATGCGGTACAGCAGGGCATTGCCGAAATGGGCCACAGTGCGTCCTACTACTGGAAAGGCAAGGCGCCGGCAGCGCAGTTCTTTTCGGGTATACCATTTGGCATGACTGCACAGGAATTGCATGGCTGGATTTACCACGGCGGTGGTCTCGAGCTGTGGCAGGAGGTCTATGCGCCCCACGGGATCGTCCCTTTTCTCGCCAGCAGTTCAGGCCCGCAGATGGGTGGCTGGTTCAACCGCGAGATCAACAGCATCGACGACATCCATGGTCTGAAAATGCGTATTCCCGGCGCCGGGGGAGAAATCCTCAAACGGGCCGGCGGAACACCAACCAATATCCCTGTCGCCGAACTGTTCACGGCCTTGCAGACCGGAACCATCGATGCGACTGAATGGGTCGGTCCTTACAACGACCTGGCCATCGGTCTGTTTCGGACGGCGAAATATTACTATTACCCGGGCTGGCAGGAGCCCGGCTCCGGGCTTGAGTGCATGATCAACCAGGCGGCCTGGGAAACACTGCCGGCCGACCTGCAGTCCATCGTGAAAGTAGCCTGCCAGGCCGCCGTCATGGACAGCCTGTCCGATTTCACCTACAACAATGGCGTGGCTTTGAAGACGCTGATCGAAGAACACGGCGTCGAACTGCGCCGCTTCCCGACCGAAGTGCTGGACCATTTGAAGGCAATCTGTGATGAATTCATACTCGAACTGGCAGCCGGGTCGGAATTGGCGGGGCGGATCCACAAGTCTTTGATGGCCTATACGGAGCTCGTCAGACCGTGGACAGCCATTTCGGATCACGCACTTTTAAACCTGCGGACGGGGCAGTAGGGCACAATCTGAATATTTCACCGACCGGTGAAACGTTCGGGTCAACCGGGATAGAGCGCGGCGGGTAACCAGGTCGCCAGTTGCGGCCATAACCACAACACCCCCAGCATCAGAAGCTGGATGGCGATGAAAGGGATCACCCCTCTATAGATTGACGACGTCGTGATCTCCGGCGGCGCCACGCCCCGCAAATAAAACAATGAAAATCCAAACGGTGGCGTCAGGAACGACGTTTGCAGATTGACTGCGATCATGACTCCCAGCCAGATCGGATCAATCCCCATGGCCAGCAACACGGGTCCGACGATAGGGACGACCACGTAGGTAATCTCGATGAAATCCAGGATAAAACCCAACAGGAATAGCGCCAGCATGACGATCAGCAGCGCCCCGGCCTCACCGCCCGGCAAACTGGTCAGCAGGGATTGAACGTATTCATCGCCGTGATAGCCGCGGAACACGAGGCTGAACAGCGAAGCACCGATGAGGATCATGAAAACCATTGCGCTGATCCTGGCCGACTGGTAGACAACCACCCGCATGGTTGCAAGCGACAGTTGTTTTTGTTTCAGCGCCAGTAGCATGGCGCCGGTCGCACCGACCGCGGCCGCCTCGGTGGGCGTCGCCAGCCCCACCAGGATGGAACCAAGCACGGCCACGATCAGCAACAGGGGTCCAACCAGCAAACTCAGAAGATGGGGCAAAGACACATCTTCGTCCGCATCCTGCGTGACGGCGGGCATGAGCGACGGCTTGAAAAACGCCAGCAACCCCAGGTAAAGCATATAAAGCGCCACCAGCACCAGGCCCGGCAGCAGGGCCCCGGCGAAAAGCTCAGCGACCGACATGGTCTTTGGACTGAATATGCCGATTTGCAATTGCGCCTGCTGATAGGCGTTGGAAAGCACATCGGCGAGCAGTATCAGGATAATGGATGGCGGGATGATCTGGCCCAGCGTGCCGGCCGCACAGATGGTGCCGGTGGCGATCGAAGGCGCATAGTTGTTACGTAGCATCGTCGGTAAGGAAATCAGACCCATGGTAACCACCGTCGCGCCGACGATACCCGTACTCGCCGCCAGCAGGGCCCCCACCAGCATCACCGCCAGACCGAGGCCGCCGGGAATCCTGCGCATCACTTGCGCCAACGCCTGCAATAACTGGTCGGCAAGCTTTGAACGTTCCAGCATGACACCCATGAAAACAAAAACCGGCACGGCAATCAGTGTCTCATTGCTCATGATGCCGAAGATGCGACTGGGAAACGCACCCAGGAACGCCGCGTCAAAAGTACCGGTCAGCATGCCAAGAAACGCAAAAATCAGCGCAACCCCTGCCAGCGTAAATGCGACCGGAAACCCCGCCAGCAATGCCAGGCCCACCGCAAGAAACAGACCAAGAGGCATCAAGCCGGACATTTCACTGAAACCCCGTTGCAGGCCGTAAAGATGGCTTCATGGTTATTAATTGAGGGATTGCAATGGCTTATGATTTTATGCGTGTAAAACGCATATTTATCCTGCAAGCCACGCCCGGCACACCTCCGAATCCCATGCTTATGCACAGTTGAAGTCAACGAGTCAAAAAACATGGGCTTAATACATCTGTTGAAGAAAAACTGCGTAAAATAAGCTTTATGTTTCTGTTTTTTATGATATTTCATGGCGAGCGCACCAAAGACACGTTGCAGGCAATCTTAGCACGCTGCGGAACAGGCGTGTCCCTCCGGGTTTTACTCACAGAGTTATCCACAGACCGGCAACCATCTGCGGCGTCGGCGGTAAAACCGGCTAAACGGTAGTCCGGTCGTAATTTCCCGAGGGAAATAAATTACTTTCAAGCGGCACCAAGCGTTTTCAGGGTTGACTCAAACGTTTACAATAGTTTCCTTTCGTGTTGTCTTCAGGCAACCGCTTACTGGGCTTTTCATTTGAAAGAACACATCGAAGAATTATTGATTCAGGCAGTTTTACACCTGATACGTGATGGCGTATTGACTGCAGACTGCGAGATCACCCCGCAACTGGAGCGCACACGTTCTCCTGAATACGGTGAATTCGCCTCCAATGTTGCCATGGTGCTCGCCAAGCGCGCAGGTATGCCACCACAGGAACTGGCGCGACGCATCATCGACAAACTGCCACGCTCACGCCAACTGAATCATGCCGAAGTCGCCGGACCGGGCTTCATTAACTTCCATATGAACCAGGTGGCTTTAACCACGGTGGTCAAGGATATCCTGTATCACGGTGACAGTTACGGACATGTACCACCCGATCCAAAGCGCGAGATTACCGTTGAGTTTGTCTCCGCCAATCCGACCGGACCGCTACACGTTGGTCATGGCCGGGGCGCTGCCTACGGAGCCAGCCTGGCCAGTATCCTGCAGGCCTCCGGTTACCGGGTACAGCGCGAGTACTATGTCAATGACAATGGCCGTCAAATGGATATCCTCGCCGTCAGCGTGTGGCTGCGTTACCTGGAACTGTGCGGTGAACAATTGCGTTTCCCGGAAAACGGCTATCGCGGTGATTACATCTACGCTATCGCCCGCAAGGTGCGCAACGAAAATGGCGATAAATGGCGCTTCAAGGATCGTGAGGTTTTCGACAATTTACCAGCCGATGAAGCCCACGGCGGCAACCGCGAGTTACACATAGACGCACTCGTTGACCGGGCCAGGCATTTGCTGGGGAAGTCCGGTTACCGGGTGTTTTTTGATACATCGGTCAACGACATTCTCAGTGACATACAAAAGGACCTGTCAGAATTCGGAGTCAATTTTGACCACTGGTTCTCAGAGCAGGAACTCGAAGACAGCGGTGCAATTGAACGCGCTATCGCGCGACTCGAAAAAAACGGACACCTGTACATCAAGGATGGCGCAACGTGGTTTCGCGCATCCGAACTCGGTGACGAAAAGGACCGGGT
>JBFZEL010000102.1:0-2840 GCA_041306925.1 Lysobacterales bacterium | reverse complement strand
GCCCGGTCGCGCCGATACGGGCAATCAGGTCCCCCTGTTTCACGAAGTTGCCGGATTCCACCAATACCTTGCTGAGGTGCAGGAAAGTCGATGACAGACCCTGGCCATGATCAAGGATCAGGGTACCGCCTGAGTAATACATGTCCGGATGGGCCAGGGTAACCAACCCATCCGCCGGCGCAAACACAGCGGTGCCCTCGGGCGCCGCGATGTCGAGTCCAAAGTGCGGGTTCTTTGGTTCACCATTGAGGATTCTCTGGCTGCCGTATACACCGCTTATTCTGCCCGTGGCGGGCCAACTGAAGCCACTGGCATACCAGGCACGGTCGTCGCGGTGCTGGCGCGCCGTGTCGACCATGCGGGCGTCCTCCCTGATCCTGGCGGCGGATTCAGGGTCGGGCGTGACCGTTTTCGGGGGCAGACCGTCGACGACCTCGATGTCATACTCGCTGGGCTGTACCCGCAGGTCGTTTCTGAAGATTTCACCGCCGGCTGAGGTAACCTCGAGTACGCGAACACCGGTTTCATCGCGGCCGAACCCGATGACGAACCGACCGTCTGCGGAAATGGCTACCCCGGCGCCATCCAGCAGCACGCGGCTACCGGGTTCAGCCTGGCCAAAAAGCAGACCGCCCTGCACCGCGCTGCCGGTCAATTCAACGGCGTACGCGGCGGCATGGACAAACAACAGCACTGAAGCCAGCAGGTAACGCATGCGCTCAGCGGGTTCTCACAGGTTGATCTTGATGGACTGTCCCGGTTGGATGACGGCGTTTTTGCGCAGGCCATTCCAGCGCATCAGATCACTGACCTTGACGTTATAGTACCTGGCAATGCTCCACAATGAATCGCCGTTGCGCACGGTATGCTTGACCGTGCTGTTGTTGACGACGGGCGCCGCCGGGGCAGGACTCTTGAACAGTGCAAGGGTCTGGCCGGCGCGCAATTTACGCGGATCGGAAATGTTGTTCCAGCTTTGCAATTCCTCGACGGTAACCTTGTAGTTTTTTGCAATCACGGAGAGGATTTCACCCTGGCGTACCAGGTGCTCGATACGCTCGGACGCGATCAGACCCGACTGCAATTCCTGCAACTCGGCGGCGGCTGAGACATACAATGGATCTGAAAGCAATTGCTCATCACGCGGCAGGCGGAGTTTCTGACCAGGGTGGAGCATGTCGCTGGTCAATTTATTGCTGCTGCGCAAAACCTCGACGGGCACGTTGTGGCGCGTTGCAAGTGAAGAAATAGAATCGCCTTTTTCCACCAGTACCTGGTCCCATTTCATCAGCGCCGCGTTTGGGTTGGACTGCAAATGGCGCTGCAGTTTTTCCGCACCCTCGACAGGCAGGATGACATGCCACGGGCCATCGGGCGAGGTTGCCCAGCGGCTGAAACCCGGGTTCAGGCTGAATAACACATCGATGCTGACCCCGCTAAACTGGGAGATCAGTACCAGGTCACTTTGTCTCTGCATATCAACGATGCTGATGACCGGTTGATTGGGTGCTTTCGGAAATGCAAAATCGTAGTTTTCCGAATTCTGAAACAAACAGGCCAGGCCAAGCAGGGTGGGCACATAATCCCTGGTTTGCGTGGGCAGACGTAAATTCCAGAAATCCGCCGGTTTGCCGTTCTTCAGATTCCTGTCAATTTCGCGCACGATCCGGTTTTCACCCGCGTTATAACCCGCGAGGGCAAGCAGCCAGTCACCTTTGAATATCTCGTTGAGTTTTTCGAGGTAGTCCAGTGCCGCGTGGGTCGAGGACCAGACATCCCGCCGCCCGTCATACCACCAGTCCTGTTTGAGACCATAACGCTTGCCGGTTTCGGCGATGAATTGCCACGTGCCGAGCGCCCTGCCGCTGGAATATGCAAAAGGGTCATAGGCTGACTCAACAATTGGCAGCAAGGCAAGTTCACCCGGCAGGTCACGTGCCTCCAATTCTTCGGCAATAAAATAGATCCACGGCTTGGCGCGTTTCATGACGCGCTCCATGTAGTCGCCGTGGTTGGCGTACCACTTGGTCCACGTCAGGGATCGCTTGTGTTCGTCGCAGTTTGGCAGGCTGAAGTTATCGACCAGTCTCAACCAGACATTGTCATATTGCGATTCCAGGGGACCGGCAACTTCCGTATCGTCTTCGAACCATTGCGGGACATACAGGTGTTCGTCAATGGAATCGCCTTCACCCCTGGGGAGGTCTTCCTGCACCGATGTGAACGGTTCCGGTTCGGGTTCCGGACTCTTGACATTTGTCGTTGAGCAGCCTGCAAGTATCAGGAACAACGAGAAGGCAATAAGGCGTGAAATCACAATGGCCCCATTCATTTTATTGTAATCGCCCACTATTATGCTGTTTGTGGAGTCAGGGTCAAGTAAAAAAACCCGTCAAAACCGGTCTTTCCATGCCCGGATGACCGCCATGGTCGCTATTCCAGGCCCTGCCTCGGGGTCGATTTTGCGGGCGGCATCGACCACGCCCGCTGCCCGCGTGCGTAAAAACGGGTTCATCGCCAACTCGTCACCGAGACGGCTTGGCAGGGTGATTTTGCCCGCCGCCCGCAAGCGTTCTATTGCGCTGGCGCGGGTCCTCAATGCGGTATTTCCGGGTTCCACCGCCAGTGCGAAGCGACTGTTGGCCTGCGTGTACTCGTGTGCGCAGTACACCAGCGTGTCGGCGGGCAGCGCAGCGATTTTATCCAGCGAGCTTTGCATATCGCTGGCCGTGCCCTCGAAAAAACGCCCGCAACCGAGGCTGAACAGGGTATCGCCGCAGAACAGGACATTGTGGGTGTAGAAGGCAATGTGGCTGCGGGTATGCGCCGGAACCTCCAGC
>JBFZEL010000101.1:0-3085 GCA_041306925.1 Lysobacterales bacterium | reverse complement strand
CCATCAGATGGCACAGGGCTATTCTAGTGTTTATCTTCTAGTTTCATCCAGGAATGCGGAGAGCCACACCAGCGGGGCGTTCCAGTTGATGGCCACCTCGTTGGTCGAAAAAGATTCATTGTGATCGAGATAACGCTTCGACGGCGCCAGGCTCATCAGGTCAGCTTCCTCCGCCGGCGGATCGCTCGGATCGAAAGTCGGCCCGCCTGACAGCGCACCAGCCGGTGGCGGCGGGAATCCCTTAGCCTGGTCGTTCGCCCAGAAGCGGTGATGCGGGTGCAGCATGGGGTAGCTTCCGTAACCCGCGACAAAGCTCTTGTTCAAGGTGTTGCGTCCCAGGAGGTAATCCATGCTCAGGCGTACCGCATCAAGGTAGCGCACCTCACCGTTAATTTCATGTGCCATACCCATCAACAGCATGTTGTTGAGGATCAGCCCGTTCGAACCCCATGGGTAATCCTCATCGATGAGCACAGCGTAACCGTCCCGCTCCTGTACGTTGACCATCCCCTCCGCGAACGCCACCACAGCCTGTTCCAGTAACACTTTATTTTCCACGGAAAGGTCGTTCGCGGTTGTCAGCAGCGAGATGGTGCCCAGCGGCGCGGTGTGCCCCCAATCAAAGGCATCGGCAGCCGCGAAATGTTCTGAAGCAAGCAGGTAATCCTTGTAATCCTCTTTACCGGTGGTGATGTATAGTTCAGCTGCTGCCCAGTAGAATTCATCGCTCACATTGTTATCTTCGTAATTCCCGCCGCCGCTACCGGGATTGTTGCCCGCGTATATGCCGGGGTTTTCAATCGCCGCCTGCCAGGCTGATTCGGCCGCGGCCAGGCAGCGGTCAGCGAACGCCTGGTCCAAGCCTTCCCATACGCGCGCGCATTGTGCGGCGGTGGCGGCCAGGTTCAGGGTGGCGGCTGTGCTCGGTGCATAAACATAACGACCGCTCGCGGGTAGCGCGTTCGCGCTATCGTTGTCCACCTCAGTTGGGGGAACCAGCGGCATCCCGGCCCAAGCTTCATCGTGCATCTTGTGGTGCACCATCCCGGCCTTCGGCTGCCCCCCCGGCACCTGCATCGCCAGCAGGAATTCCATCTCCCAGCGCCCTTCATCCAGCAGGTCGGATATGCCATTGCCCTGCTCGGGAATTGATTGTGAACTATCAGGGAAGGTGTCCCAACCCTGTTCATACAGGTTCAATAAAGTCCAGGTTGCGATGCCGCCATTGACCACATACTTGCCAAAATCCCCGGCGTCGTACCAGCCGCCCGAGACATCCAGACTGTAGTCACACCCCAGCCAGTCGATCCCATCGGCGTCCCTGCCCTTGAAGCAGGTGACATTGGCATCGGTCATATGTCCAGCCGGGCGTGCCCATTCATCACCGGCGTAAACAGCCTCGATCTCAATGCCGCTGCGGTTCAGGTAGAAATACGAGAGGGCGTCGTGTTTTAACTGGTCGTATATCTCATCGGAGATATTAAATGGGGTGCTCATCAGCCCCGCAGCTTCTATGGTAAAACCCTCCCCGGCAGTTGTGTAACCTGAAAAATCGATCACGTGCAGGTTATCGCCCGAATTAGCATCTAACCCTCTGTATGTTGTGGTCCCGCTCATCACCTCTTCGCCGGTGGCGTTTTTCAACACCCAGGGCATCTCATCGGTGGCATCTGCCGTGACGAGGGCAATCTTTTCGCCAGCCACAAAATAGCCCACCTGGTTGAGGCTCACCAGCGGTGGGATCACCACCGGGCCCAGGGTCGGGACAGGTGTGGGCAGCGCGGCCACCGCGCTCGGTTGCGGGATATCCGACCTGCCAAGCTCGTAAAAGAGCGCCCTCCCAAAGAGGTTGGGATGCTCCCATGACAGGTCTGAGGTATCCGCTTTGGACCAGATCAGTTTGACGTCACGGTCCTGCGTGGTTGCGCCATTGATCTGCGCCTGGAAACCTATCTCCTGCCCGTGGGTCACCTCAACCAGGTCTGATAGAGAGAGCGCGGCTTCAAACCCCCAGCCATCCGCCGTCTTGAAGACAAACCCGCTAACATCCGCGTCGGAACTGAACACACCGGTAATCGTCAATGCCTCCGGGTTGGTATTCCCAATGTCGGACGCGTTGATGTTGACCTGCATCATTTTCATGCCGTAAGACGCCGCGTTGAGGTCACCCGAGGCGTTGATGTAAAACTCCATCGAATCTTCATTCCAAAACTCAGTTCCATGTTTACCGGTAACGATGTTCTTATCCGGCATCTGCATGGTGATGAAGAGATATTCCGCGTCTGCCGCAACTGAATAGGTAAATGACCCGTTTTCCGCCGGATCAGGGGACAAGGTTGGTCCGCGGTCCACAAAAATAGAGGGAATATCCACCCAATCCGAGAGGTCACCGTCTACCGTGATGGCCACCGGGAAGGGAATGTACACCACTTCACCCATAATCTCGGCAGGTATGGACGGAGCCGGTTCCGGAGTGGGGGTATTTGTCGCTGCGGCCGGTGCAACTGTTTCAATGACAGGAGGCACCCCACAAGCTGTGAGCGTGAATAAAAGAGTGACCACTAGTATTATGATCAATTTACAGGAATTCTTCATCGTGTTTCCTCCGGACGATCGGCGCTGATAATAATGCAATTACATCGATGATTATATCTGATACCGCTCATCGGACATTATGAGACCTGTCGCAGTCAATCAATTTGAAAGATGGGACCTGTGAACATCGAATGAATCTTAAATTTTCCCGGAAAATGTTGACAACCCCTTGATTTGGCTGTATTATGTATGTGGTTATGAGAGCGCTCTCATGTTTATGAGAATGCCAGGTAACCAACCGCAAACCTATGGGAGAACTCACCCTCGAAGACGTCGCAAGGCTGGCTGGCGTACACCGCTCAACGGTGTCGCGGGTGGTTAATGATTCTCCGAACGTCAGCCCCGAAGTGCGCAAACGCGTACAAAAAATCATCAACTCCACCGGTTACCAGCCAAACGCGGCCGCCCGGTCGCTCGCTTCGCAGCGTTCCAATGTCATCGGTCTGGTCCTACCGCGAAGTATGAGTTCTTTCTTCACTGACCCCTTCTT
>JBFZEL010000100.1:0-2546 GCA_041306925.1 Lysobacterales bacterium | reverse complement strand
ACATGAACTGGACCACTTTGCCGTCATCGTGAGTCTTTGCGGCAAGTACCAGGACTATATACCCAAGGTGCCATTTCACTCCTCGGCACTTAACTGGACGGTGCCGCAGGACGCTGAATTGAAAGAAAAATATCGTATCCTGCGTGAGGAAATTCAGCAGATGATGAACCTCATGGCGGGTGATGAAGCCGGCTGAAACCCGCACGGAATTCAATTCGCGGTGGACAATAACCCATGAATAAACAAACACCGGCATCTACCAGGCACTCCGATTCTGACCGGCTCAACAGCGACTGGTTTGCAGACAAGCTCGTCCAGGCCCTGGTTTTTATCGGCGGCGTTTCAGCCATCATATTCATCATTGGAATTTTTGTATTCATCACCAGGGAAGGCGTGGGTTTCCTGCTGGGTGATTTCAGTTTTAAAGAGTTCTTCCTGTCGCCCAACTGGCGACCGACGTCCGAGAACAAGGCGACCTACGGAATACTCGCCCTGATTGCGGGCACCGCCAGTGTTACCGGTCTTGCCATGCTTGTGGCGATTCCTTTCTCGCTGGGAACGGCGGTTTTTATCGCGGAGTTCGCAACCGGCAAGACCCGTGAATTCCTCAAAATCACGGTTGAACTGCTGGCGGCCATACCTTCGGTGGTCTGGGGTTTCATCGGTCTTGCGATCATGAATCCGCTGATCATTGACATATTCCATGTTCCGGTGGGTTTGAACGTTCTGAACGCCGGGATCATTCTCGGCCTGATGGCTGCTCCAATCATGACATCGATTGCCGAGGACGCTTTAAAGGCCGTTCCGGACCGTTACCGCGAGGCTGCTGAAGCCCTTGGTGCAACCCGCTGGCAGGTGATCTATAAAGTGGTGTTCCCCGCTGCTAAAAACGGCTTGCTGGGTGCTGTGTTGCTGGGCGTCGGCAGGGGTTTCGGTGAGACCATGGCCGTCTTGATGGCCACCGGCCATTCCATCAATATTCCCGGCAGTGTATTTGATTCGGTACGTGCCCTGACCGCAACCATTGCCGCTGAACTCGGTGAAACTGCCGTTGGTTCAACCCACTATCGAGCACTGTTCACGATTGGAATCGCACTGTTCCTGATCACATTCATCATCAACCTGATCGCCGACCTGGTGGTTCGTGACGTGCGCAAGGGATAAAAACCATGTTTGAAGCAAGCCAGATCAATCGCAGGAATCTATTCTGGCAGAAAGTGTTCCGTTTCATGCTCGGCGCCATGACGGCATCGCTGATACTGCCGGTCGCATTGATTCTCGGTACCCTGGTTATTAAAGGCACGCCGGTCATCTCCTTCGATTTCCTGTTCACCAGTCCGACCAACGGTATGACCGAAGGCGGCATATTTCCGGCACTGCTCGGCACGATTTTGCTGGTCCTGGTCGCCTTGCTGGCGTCGGTGCCGCTGGGCGTCGCGGCTGCCATCTACCTGAGCGAATATGCGCCCAATAACTGGTTTACGCGGACGATCAACCTCGCCATCATCAACCTGGCGGGTGTGCCATCCATCGTACATGCCCTGTTTGGTCTTGGCGCCTTCGTGCTTTTCTTCCGTTTTGGAACCAGCATCCTGGCCGCCAGCCTGACACTGGCCGTCATGGCCCTGCCGGTGGTGATCGTCGCAACACGTGAATCCCTGCAATCGGTCCCGCTGGCATTTCGTGAAGCCTGCTGGAATATGGGCGCGACGCGCTGGCAAACCATCCGGCGCATCGTGTTACCCAATGCGGTGACCGGAATATTGACCGGTGTAATCCTTGAAGTCTCAAGAGTCGCAGGCGAAACCGCACCGATCATGTTTACCGGTGCCGTGTTCTTTCTGCCCTTTCTGCCGAGCGGTGTTTTTGACCAGACCATGGCACTTTCCCTGCACCTGTTTGTTGTTTCCACCCAGGTTCCAAACATGCCCGAGGCGGTGCCCTACGGTGTTGCGCTGGTTTTGATTGGCCTGGTGTTGTTGATGAACAGTGCTTCCATCGCCCTGCGCATGTATTTGCGGGGTAAGAAAAAATGGTAACAACGTATTCCGGGAACGGACGCAGCGAGTCAACCGGTGATGAATCGGGCCGGTACCGGGTGAAACTGGGCGTTGAAAATTTGTCCATCCATTACGGTAGCGCCACGGCGCTCGAAAACGTTTCCCTGGATATCCGTGAGAACGAGATTTTTGGCATCATCGGCCCCGCAAATGCCGGTAAAAGCTCGTTCCTGAAGGCGATTAACCGCATGGATATGTTCAACCCGGAGATGAAAGTTGACGGCAGGATAAAGTTCGACGGCAAAGACATCAGCAGGATACGCAATGTTTATAGTCTGCGCAGGCGGATAGGCGTGGTATTCCCGCTACCGGTGGGTTTGCCCCTTTCAGTCTACGATAACGTTGCCCTGGCTCCACGGCTGGGAGGTCAGAAAGACAGGACCGAACTCGTTGTCATCGTTGAACGATGCCTGAGACGGGCTGCGCTTTGGGATGAAGTCAAAGATCGCCTCAACTCATTGGGCAGTTTGTTATCCGGCGGACAGC
>JBFZEL010000099.1:0-2752 GCA_041306925.1 Lysobacterales bacterium | reverse complement strand
CGGCAGCCAGAACCCGTCACACACTTTTGCCGGCGCCGGCAGTTACGCAGTCACCTTGTTGGTAACGGACAATGAAGGCGCGACGGATTCCGTAACCCGAACCGTCACGGTGACCGGCCCTGCGGTCAATGTCCCGCCAACGGCATCTTTCACCTACAACTGCTCCGGTCTTGTCTGCAATTTCAATGGCAGCGCTTCGTCGGACAGTGACGGGACAGTCTTCAGTTACGAGTGGGCCTTTGGCGATGGCGCCACGGCGAGTGGGCCAACAGCGGGTCACACCTACGCCACCGATGGTAGTTACAACGTGACATTGAGCGTCACTGACAACCTCGGCGCGTCCGATTCGGACATCCAAACTGTGGTTGTTACCGCCCCCGCCGTACTCAACCTCGTCGGCATCGGGGAGATGACCAGTGCCATCAAATGGAAGGCCACGGTGACAGACCTCAATGGTAGCATCCTGCAGGGCAGCTGGTCAGCCAGCGGCACTGCGGTTTGTAGTGGTTCGGTGTGCACGCTGAGCAATATCCACAAGAAAGTGCTGTCGGTCACCTTTACGGCCGCAAGTACCGGTCAGCAAATCACCATTACGAAACCTTGAATGATACAGGCCCGTGGCGGCTCTCCTCGAACCGGGAGCCGCTATGGGTCAGGTAGTTGCACCGGTTCCCAGTCAGCGGCGGTTAGCAGCCATTCGCCGCCGCTGCGCTGCCATGCTGTATCAACCTCGAACAGCTGCCCGCTCTCAGGCAACAGGCCGGCACCGCCGGTTACCAGCAGCCTGAAGTTTGCCGAAGCCGTTTCCGCGCCGGTTTCCCGCACAAAGATCGGCAGGAATTGCGCCTGCAGACGCCGGTGCTGATTGATCTGGAAGATCATGAAGCGGTGAAATTCACGCCGGTCCAGCGAGCCCTGCTGGCCGCTGAACGAGTCCGCGATATACGCCATGAAATCGAGGTGGCGGCCCTCTTCGGCGGCCGCCTCCATGTTTCGCAGGGTCGCGATAACCTGTTGTGCCACGCTGAGTTTTTCAGCACAGGCCGCCACCAGCAGGAGCGCGAGAGCGAGGCTGAAAAAGGCCTTCATGCGCGGCTCATCCGGGTTCATCCAGGTGACGTTCCGGCAGGTGCGCGTCAACCACGGTCAGGTCATGTTGGTTGACCTGGCCCAGCAGTTTACCCTTCTCGGGCGTCACTGCCAGCGCCCCCGTCTCTGCCGGAAGCGCTGGCACAAAATCCGGGTGACTGGATCCACTGGCGTATCCTGCTATGTTCCGTTCACCCATCCGTTGACGCCCGTGCAACCTTTTGTCGTCGGATAATAATCACAGCCATACGGGCCGGCAAACAAAAATGATAAAAAACTGCGCAAAGTCATTTATCATGTAAAAATAACACGGCAAAATAACCCTGTGTCAACACGCTGTCGACCCACTTCGGGAGGTTTTAAAATCATGGAAAGGCCCTGGCTTAACAGTTACCCGGCGGGTGTTCCCGCACATATCGACCTGAGCGGCTACCGCTCGATTGTCGATGTACTGGAGCAAAGTTGCGGCAAATACAAAGACCGGATGGCGTTTCACAACATGGGCGCCGAGCTGAGTTATGCCGAACTCGACTACCTGACCAGGAATTTCGCGGCCTCGCTGCAGCACATGGGTCTGCAACAGGGTGACCGCATCGCGCTGATGATGCCCAATATCCTGCAATACCCGGTTGCCCTTTTCGGTGCGCTGCGGGCCGGACTCGTCATCGTCAACACCAACCCGCTGTATACGGCGCGCGAGTTACGCCACCAGCTGGTCGACGCAGGCGCCAGGGCGATCGTCGTGGTTGAAAATTTTGCCTCCGTGCTGGAGAGCGTGCGGGACGACGTGCCGCTCGAACACATCATCACCACCGGCGTTGGCGATCTGCTCGATTTTCCAAAGTCCCTGCTGGTCAATTTTGTGTTGCGGTATGTCAAAAAACGGGTACCGGCATGGAAATTGCCCGGCTCGGAAAAATTCCAGGAGGTCCTGGACAGGGGTAAGAAACTACCCTTGAAACCGGTCAATATCGCCTTTGAGGACACCGCCTTCCTGCAATACACCGGCGGCACCACCGGGGTGGCCAAAGGTGCGATGCTCACCCACCGGAATATCGTGGCAAACCTGCTGCAGGCGCAGGCCTGGCTGTCCCAGCTTGACGTTGAATCCAGGGAGACCATCATCACGGCCCTGCCGCTCTATCACATATTTGCGCTGACCGCGAACTGCCTGACATTTATTCACCTGGGCGGCAGCAACGTGCTGATCACCGACCCGCGTGACATGCCCGGCTTCGTCAAGGAACTCGGCCGCCACCCGTTCACGGCGATCACCGGCGTCAATACCCTGTTCAACACACTGCTCCATACACCAGGATTTGCGGAACTCGATTTCACCACCCTGAAGATGACGCTTGGCGGGGGCATGGCCGTGCAAAAAGCGGTGGCCGAACATTGGAAAAAAGTCACCGACGTGCCCCTGATCGAGGCCTATGGTCTGACCGAGACCTCACCCGCCGCGTGTATCAACCCGGTGACACTCGAGGAATACAACGGTTATATCGGGCTACCCATTTCCTCGACCGACGCAGCGATCATGAATGATGCCGGGGAATTACTGCCGACGGGTGGAATCGGTGAATTGTGTATCCGCGGTCCACAGGTCATGAAGGGCTACTGGCAACGTCCGGAGGCGACCGCCGAGGTACTGGATGCCGACGGT
>JBFZEL010000098.1:0-6921 GCA_041306925.1 Lysobacterales bacterium | reverse complement strand
TGTCGAGGGATAACTGGTTAAACAGGTTCAGCGCGGTTCTGCGCACGCGTTTCACCTGTGAGGCATCGACGGCAAATCGCGACATCAGAGCCTTGACCGCCTTGTCCCGCGGGTCACGGCGCTCAAGCCGGCCCAACTGGTCTTGTAACAGACCTTCACGCAGCGCGAACTGCGAGACCACCATGGCATCGATGCCGAGGGTCTCAAAACATGCCAGCATGATGGCCAAACCGCCGATAAATACGGGTTTCCGGTCATCGCTCAAACCTGCGATGCTGATGTCCTGGATGGTGTTGAAGGACAGTGCTTTATGCTTCAGCGATTCCAGCCCCTGGTAAGTTATGCCGCTTCTGCACCAGCCGTTGACCTCGCACATGGTGGCCGCAGAGCGGATGGTGCCCGATGAACCGACCGCAGTTTGCCAACCGGTGTTGCGGAATACGGTTTGCAGTTCCTGTAATTCGGTTGCCACTGCACGCTGGGCTTTCTTCAATGCTTTTTCAGTGATAATGCCGTCGGCAAAAAACCGGTTTGTCACCGAGACACAGCCAAATTGCAGGCTCTCCATCTCAATGGGGTCGAGATCCTCGCCTATGATCAGTTCCGTGCTGCCACCACCGATGTCTATGACCAGCTGCTTTTTCCGGTCGCCGGCGATCCACTGGGTGACACCGAGGTAAATCAGGCGTGCCTCTTCACGGCCGGATATGATGTCCACCGGGCATTCCAGGGCCAGTTCTGTCTCCCGCAGAAACTCTCCGGCGTCTTTTAGGCGCCGGAATGTCTGTGTGCCGACCGCGCGCCGGTTTTCTGCAGGAATTCCCCTTAACCGCTGGCCAAAACGGGACAGGCAGGCCAGTGCACGCTCGCGGACCTGCGGGTCCAGGTTGCCTTGCTGGTCCAGTCCTCCACCCAGCCTGACCATTTCCCTGATGCGGTCAAGCACGCGCAACTCGCCGTGTTCGCGTCGCGCGACCAGCAGGTGAAAACTGTTGCTGCCCAAATCAACCGCGGCGTAGGTTTGTAGCTGGGGGTCGGGTTTCATGGGGGGATTATAGCCTTATGCCCGGGCCGGATTGATGGTTTCTGCAAGCGCTGGGAAGCGCAATATCATCTCATGTTCTTTTTCTGGCCGGGGTATAAAAACGAGCCCGGCCGGGCTCGTTTGCTTATATGTGAACTGGACGCCGCCGTGCCGGTGGCGTTGATTTGTAAGGCAGTCGAAAATGACACTTTTCAGCTGCCGCGCTCTGATAATGCCAGGACAGCATTAATCAGAGCTTCCCTAGTACTTAAAGTTTAAATCCAGTTGCAGCCGCTTGTAGTCTTTCGGGTTGCCGGACTTGAGACCCACATCATTGAGGAAATAGGTAAAGTCGGTAGTGATGTTCTTGACCAGGACGTAACTGCCTTTGAAGATGCTGCCCTTCGAGTCAGTGCCGCCGCCACCGTAATCGGAGTCGGTCAACAGGCCGAGAACCGAATCGGCCTCGAGTTTCTGGTAGACATAGCCAAACTCCCATTCACCCTTGTTCTTTGCCGAGCCATAGGTGAAACCAAACGCATAGGCCGTGTCATTTTCGTCGACGGCCTGGTTCTGTACCCAGTTGCCAAATAACTGCGAGGGACGGCCAAACATGTCGAAGTTGAGTTCTGCGAATAGTTCAAGTTCCTCATAGTCATACAGGTAGGTATTGGTGACCCGATCATAGCTGTTGCCAAAAAAGTCATCATCATCGCCGAAGAACGAACCGCTGCCCTTGGTATCAAAATTATGGTAGCCCACGCCGGCCGTCATGGTCAGAGAATCGCCGATCGGCAGCTTGAAGCCCGCCTGGGTCAGGTAGGCAAACGACTGTCCGCTGGCGCTGTCACTTTCGATCCATGTGCCGAGTGCATTGGCGAAGAATTTGCCGTTGTTCCAGCCGATACCGGTACCTTCCGGACGCCAGTCGCTATCCCACAGCAAGGCGTTCTTGCCGGTCCTGTGTATGTAGTTACTGAACTTGCCTCCGTAAACGTGGGTGTCCTTCAAACCCGACCAGTCGAAGTAGGCCAGGTCCATTTTAATATCCTTGGTCGAGCCACCACCGCCGAGGGTCTGGTTCGTGGAGACCGGGTCGTCGCCACCTGAGGCCAGGCCAAGGCCGACTTCCATGGTCGGCGTGACATTGGCTACCAGCGCCGCCCTGGCGCGGATGCGGTTGCGGTCCCGGTTCGGTTTGTCTTCAACGTCTATTGTTTCATAGCGGTAGCGAAAATCGCCTTTCCAGCGGATGGTATCCGTCCAGCTGGTTTTTGCTGCCTTTTCCTCGGCCTCGGCTGCCACCGCGTCGGTTTTATCGCTGACAGTCGCAACCGTCACAGCCGTTTCCTGCTGACTTTTTGCCAGTTCGGCATTGGCTGCGGTCAGTTCACGGTTTTCGGCTTCGAGACGGTCCAGGCGCTCGCTCAAAGCCATCATTTGGGCCCGCATGGCGGCGATCTCTTCATCGTTTGCAGCCTGTGCAAGCACGGGTGAAAGCAGTATCAACGTGAATAACGTGACCCTGAACCGAACGGGTATGTTTTTATACGTCAACATGACATGACTCCTCTATTGGTTATACGAGCATTACGGCTTGCTGTAACCCTCTTGTCATAAAGAGACCATAGACTTGTCATGGACAGAGGTCAAAGCTTGTTCAAGTCGTAAATCTCTGACGATGAATCACTTGTCTGCAGATGAAAGGGTAGGCAAGTGATTCGTTTTTTTAGAACATCCGCGCCCTGATAATGCCAGGATGGCATTAATCAGGGCTTCCTTAGTCCAATTACTGGATCTTGGTCAGTTCCCTTTCGGCAACCTTGGCCGGCAGCGGGATATAGCCATCCTTGACGACGACTTCCTGACCCTCGCGGGACAGAACCAGCTTGATGAATTCGGCTGTCAGCGGCGGCAGGGGTTGTCCGGGAGCCTTGTTGACATATATGTAAAGGAACCGGGAAAGTGGATATTTGCCGGAAATTGCGTTGTCGGCGCTGGCCGCGACAAATTCCTTGCCGGCTTCCCTCGACAAGGGCAATGTGCGGACCGACGATGTGGTGTAACCGATACCCGAGTAGCCGATACCATTGATGGATGCGCTGATCGACTGTACCACTGATGCCGACCCTGGCTGTTCATTGACCGAGTTCTTGAAGTCGCCTTTGCACAGCGCGTTGTCCTTGAAGTAACCATAAGTACCTGATACCGAGTTGCGTCCATAGAGTTGCATCTCACGGTCGGACCATGAACCGGCAAGACCCAGATCACCCCATTTTTCGATGTCCGCTGGGTAACCGCAGGTGCGGGTAGATGAGAAAATTGCATCGACCTGTGGAAGCGTAAGGCCTTCGATCGGGTTGTCCTTATGTACAAACACCGCGAGCGCATCGATGGTGACGGCGATGGGTGTCGGTTTGTAGCCGAATTTCTTCTCAAATTCTTCAACTTCCGTGTCTTTCATGAGACGGCTCATCGGGCCGAGGTTCGAGGTGTTTTCTGTCAGTGCCGGTGGTGCGGTTGAGGAGCCCGCCGCCTGGATTTGCACGTTCACGTTTGGATAGGTCTTTTTGAAGGACTCCGCCCACAGGGTCATCAGGTTGGCCAGGGTGTCCGAACCGACGCTGGAGAGGTTGCCCGAGACGCCGCTGGTCTTCTTGTAGACCGGCAGATTTTCATCTACGGAAATCTGGGCGAGAACGTTTGATACGCTAAAAAAAAGCACGATCGACACAAGTATTGGAGCAATTCGGGTATTCATATATTGCACTCCTGGGATTTTGCATGATTGATGCCGGGTCCGTGCCCGGCAGCGTGAATGTTAGAGGTCTTATGTGACAGTTGTGTGACACATGACAGATTTATGACAATGATCCGACGCTGTGACGGGCCCTTCAGGTGAATCGTACCGGAACCGTGTTCAGGCTTTTCTATCGAGTGGAAAAATGCAGTGGAATTCGCTGCCTTTGCCTATTTCACTTTTAATTTCAAGACGCGCGTTATGGCTTTGGAGTACATGCTTGACGATGGCAAGGCCGAGGCCAGTGCCGCCAGTTTTGCGATTACGGTCATCGCCAACGCGATAGAACCGTTCAGTGATTCGGGGTATCTCGCGGTGCGGTATGCCCACACCGGTGTCAATGACACTCAGGACGAGTCCCTCGTCTGTTTCCTGCCAGACTACTTTTACCTTCCCGTTTACCGGTGTGTAGTTGATGGCATTGACCACGAGGTTCTGAAACGCGCTCTTCAGGTCAGCTTCCGCTCCGCGCAGGTTCAGTCGCGGTTCTATCTTGAAAACAATCTTGTGCCGGCCATGGCTCAGATCCTCTGCCTGTTCCGCAAGCTGTGCCAGCAGGGCCGGAATATCGACCGTGACCGCACCTTCGACCTGTTTGGTGTCCTCGAGACGGGACAGTTCGAGCAGGTCTTTCAGCAAATCGTGCATCTGGTTGGCCTGCGTGAACATCCGCTCGATGGCTTCGGGATGGGGTTCCGACGGTTGCGTCCTGAGTATTTCGAGGTAACCGAGAAGCACGGTCAGCGGGGTGCGCAACTCATGCGAAACATTGGCGACGAGATCGTGGCGAATGCGCTCCAGGTTGCGCAAGTTGGTAATATTTCTCAGGATCAGCAAACGCTGGTTTTTTCTGAAGCGTACGACGCTTAATTGCAGGAAAGTATTGTCGTCGGCCGGGCAGACGATTTCCAGCGGGCTGCGCAATCTGTCCTGGACTGACAACCAACCGGCAAATGCGGGATCACGGATGAGGTTCTTCACTGCCTGACCCTTGTCATCCGGCATTTTCAGCCCCAGCAGTTTGATGGCAGAATCATTAAACCAACTGATGACGTCCTGGTCGTTGATCACGAGGGTGGCATCCGGGAATGCATCGGCAAGGCCTTCGAAATCGTCGATTACCTGCTGGTACTGCCGGTTTCTTTTTATGTTCTGCTTCTGCAGGGCCGCAATGCGGTCAAATATGTCCGCCCACATACCGATGCTTTCCGGTGGTTTGCTGTCCCAGGATTGCAGCCAACGGTAGAGCCGCAATGTGTTAGAAAACTGCCAGGCCGCACCCAGCAACAGGAAGACAATTGTTGCTAGAAACAGGTGCCCGGACCACCAGCCAAGCAGCAATGCGACTAACGCAACGACAGCCAGGCGTATCAGGTGATATGTCCAATCCCGCTTGAGCATCAGGTGGCAGTTGTTACAAAACGGTAACCGTGACTGCGCACCGTTTGTATGTAGTGGTCGAGCCTGGCCTGTTCGAGAATCTTACGCAGTCGCCGGATGTGCACGTCCACGGTGCGTTCTTCGATGAATACATTGGTTCCCCAGACGTGATCGAGCAATTGCGCGCGGCTGAAGGCGCGGCACTCATGCTTCATGAAAAACTCGAGAAGGCGGTACTCGGTTGGGCCGATATGGGCTGGCTTCTGGGCGAGAAAGACCTGTCTTGAAACGGTATCAATGCTGATCTCACCGGCCGAAATTTTTCCGTCCGCCCCGCCCGGGTCGGACCTGCGCATCACCGCATTGATCCTGGCGACCAGTTCACGTGGCGAGAACGGCTTGACAATGTAATCGTCTGCACCTGAGTTAAGCCCGGTTACTTTGTCATCCTCGGAGACCTTCGCCGTCAGCATGATGATCGGGATTTCTCTCGTCAACATGTCCCGGCGCAGGCGGCGGGTCAGTTCCGGTCCGCTCATATTGGGCATCATCCAGTCCAGCAATATGATGTCGGGCGCCTGTTGGTTGATTTTCTCCACTGCTTCCTTGGCGCTTGCTGCACACTCCACGGCCATGTCTGACTTGCCGAGTGCAAACCGGATCATTTCCCGGATGGCTGACTCGTCATCAACAACCAGTACGTTGATTTGTTTCGCGGTCACTTGTTTCCCCGACCCGATGAAGTGGCAAGGCATGTATGCCCCACCGGCATATTATAGAGGGGTATATGACAGTTTGATGACATTATCGAAATGTCATCAATGAGCAGCCGGACAGAACCGGCAAACCGCAGGGGCTTGATTTATGCGCTCAACCGCGGGTCGGTTCGCCTGACTCGCTCGCTTCGATACGTAACTCCATCAGCCTGGCGCTGACCCTGGCGCGCTGGTAATAATCGAGATCGGAACGCTTTTCAAGACTCTCCAGCTGGGTGATCGCCTCCTCGGTGCCGCCACGCTGATAATAAGATTCCGCGATGGCTTCGGTCGAGCGGACTTCGTCTCCGGCGAGATTTGCGGCCTGCGCGTACAGCGCATAAAGTTCCGGGTCGTTCTTGCGGGTTACCAGCTGCTGCCGCAATACCTCGCCGGCGGTCACCGCCAGCTGCGGGTCCGCCTGGGCCAGCAGCGCCCTGCCATATTCGAGCGCGATGGCCTGGTTGCCCGGAAAAATATGATACAGATCGGCCAGGCTGTTGATAGCCAGTTGTGGCTCACCCCTGACCCGCTGCAGATTCGCCATCTGCAGTTGGAAGGCCAGTTGCGAGGGCTCTTTTTCCAGCAGTTCGCTGAGCAGGGCTTCGGCCTTGTCATATTCCGCCATTCTCTGCAGCGCGATGGCCAGTCCATAGAGGTGGCCGTTTTTCCTCGCGTCCGGGAGTGGTTTGTCCAGTTCGGTATTGAAATAATCAATGGCTGTTTTCGGATCTTCCTCGAGCAGGGCGCGCATCCTGGCCTGCACGATGTAAAACTGGCGGCCTTCGTCAGGCTCGGCCTTCGGCAGGTTCTGAATACGGCTCTTGGCTTCAGCTATGCGGTTCACCGAAACCGGGTGCGTCCGCAGAAACTCGGGTGGTCCTTCGCCGTTGGCGCGGGTGTTTTTACCCATCTTCTCAAAGAAATCCGCCATGCCCTGCGGGTCGTAACCTGCGGCGGAC
>JBFZEL010000097.1:0-2755 GCA_041306925.1 Lysobacterales bacterium | reverse complement strand
CTGGAGAACGTCCGGGGGACAGGCCGTGCGCTGCACCTGACGTCGTAATGCCAGTCACGGCGTGCGTGCCGGACTTCACGCCCGCCTACCTGAGCGTTTTATGCAGGTGTTCGATGTGCGCCGGGCCGACTTCGCAGCAACCGCCGATGATACGGGCGCCGGCCTTTAGCCAACCGGCGGCGTGCTCTGCATAGGCCTGCGGGGTAAGGTCGGTGCGCGACGGGGGAATGGAGGTTTCGCCGTGGAAATCCCACTTCTCGGGGATCGGTGTAAACGCGTTGGCGTAGGCGCCCACGGGGACATCGCTGAGTGCGACCAGTTCGGGCAATACCTTGCCGATGGCCTCCGGCGGCGAACAGTTCAGCAACACCGCGCTGACACCCATGTCTTTGATATCCTCCCATGCAGCACGCAGGGGTTCGCCGCTGCGCAGCCTGGCCTCTCCGGAGTCCCCGCTGGAGTCCTCGATCGACCACGACAGCCAGACCGGTTTGCCGGTAAACAGGGCCGCGCTCGCCGCGGCACGTGCCTCTTTGATACACGACATCGTTTCACAGATGAAGAGATCGACAAAGGGCGCAAGGAACCCGGCCTGTTCACGGTAAAGCGCCTCGGTTTCATCGTACGAACCCACCAGGTCGGGCCGGTAACTGCCGTTTTGTGGCCCCATGGAACCCGCGATCAACACGCTTTTACCGACCCTGTCCCGCGCCCGCCGTGCCAGCATGGCAGATAACCGGTTCATTTCACCGAGACGGTCGAGCAGGCCCTCGGGTGCAAAGTTGTTGCGTATGCAGGCGTAGGAGTTGGTGGTGATGACATCGGCGCCGGCGCGGATGTAATCCTCGTGCACGGCCTGCACCGCCGCGGGGTTGTCGAACAGGGCCTTGGCCGACCACAGCGCGCCCTGGCCCGAAACCTTGCGCCTGATCAGTTCCTGGCCCATGCCGCCGTCGAGCAGGATCAGGCCGGCGGGCAGATTGTCAAAAATAGTCTTCATGATTGCACCATTAGTTAAACAACACGAATGGAATCACATCCACACGGTCACCCTTGCGGATATCCTCAGCGGGTTTTTGCACGACAAAACCGTCACCCCAACTGGTCGAGTACAGCACACCGCTGCTCTGCTGCTCGAACATCTCCACGCCATCTGCCGTCCTGCGGGCACGCAAATATTCCTGGCGGAAGCTGCCATTTTTATCAAACAGGGCAGTTTCCCTGAGCGGGACGATTTCGCAATGACTGACGCCCTGGCAATCGAACAAAAACGGACGTGCGATGACCAGTGCCGTCACCAACGCGGATACCGGGTTGCCGGGCAGGCCGAGAAACGGCGTGCCCAGGACGTCGCCAAATGCAAACGGTTTGCCGGGTTTGATCGCGACGCGCCAGAGATCGATATGGCCAAGCGCTTCGACCACCGCCTTGACATGGTCCTCCTCACCCACCGAAACACCGCCCGTGGTCATGATGACGTCTGCTTCGCGACTGGCTTCGGACAGGATACCGCTGATAATTTTCGGGTCATCCGCCGTGATGCCGAAATCCACCACCTCGAAGCCCCAGCCTTCGAGCAGGGCTTGCAGCATGTAACGGTTGGAGTTGTAAATCTGGCCCGGTTTGAGCGGGCTACCCGGTTCCACCAGTTCTTCACCGGTCGAAATAATGGCGACTTTCAGACGCCGCCTGACTTCGATCCGCGCCATACCAAGCGAGGCAACCAGGCCAAGATCCTGCGCACGCAGGCGCTGGCCCTTGTGTAAAACCGTGGCGCCCCTGCTGATATCCTGGCCTTTTGGCCGGATATTGGCACCGGCCTCGCCGACGGCATTGATAAACACGCGCCCGGCCTCTGCCCTGCACCTCTCCTGCATCACCACTACATCCGCACCTGCGGGTGTTTCTGCACCGGTAAAGATGCGCGCCGCCGTGCCCGGTTCGAGCGGCGCCGGTGGACTGCCCGCGGTGATTCTCTGGCTGACCGGCAGCGCTTGGTCCGCCGCGACCCAGTCTGCACGCCGCAGCGCGTAACCGTCCATCGCGCTGTTGTCCGCCGGCGGTACATCGATGGCTGAAACCACGTCGGCCGCCAGCACGCGTCCCAAACAGGCCTTCAGATTGGCGCTCTCGGTTTCGACCCGGATCCGGTTGTTGGACCGCAGTCGCTCATGCGCCTCTTTAACGCTGATCATGCTCATAGCAGCTTTGCGCCGGAACGGGTTTGCGCGGCAAAATTACACGGCCGGTGACGGCTGTCCAACTGCTCTTTCAATATGCGCTCCCAGCCGGTGCGGCAGGCCCCGGTCGAACCGGGCAGGCAAAAGATCAGGGTCTGGTTGGCAAGACCTGCCAGCGCCCTCGATTGCACCGTGGATGAGCCGATTTCAGCAAACGAAAGCTGGCGGAACAGTTCACCAAAACCCTCGATGGTCTGATCGAATAACGGCTTCAAAGCCTCGGGGGTCGAATCCCGCCGGGTCAGGCCGGTGCCACCGGTTGTGATCACCACATCGATTGCCGGAGCGGCGATCCACGCGGAGACGAGCGCCCGGCTCGTGTAAATTTCATCCCTGCACAACTCGCGTGCGGCAAGATGATGGCCGGCGCTCTTGAGCGCATCCTCCAGGAACTGGCCGGAGGTGTCGTTGGCCAACGTGCGTGTGTCGGACAAGGTCAGGACAGCGATATTCAGCGGGATGAAATCGGCATCTTTATGCATTGGTTTGTACCTTTGGCGGAAGCATTGAACAGC
>JBFZEL010000096.1:0-2680 GCA_041306925.1 Lysobacterales bacterium | reverse complement strand
ATGGCCGACGGCCGTGCCCGGAAAATGAGCTTTGTGCAGGAAGGTAACTCAGTGGTCACGTTCCCGTGTCCCGAAAGACCACTGAAGCAGAAAGGACGCTACGAACTGGAGGGGCTGGCCTGGTCCGGCAAAGGCAAGATCAAACGCGTGGACGTGTCGTTTGACGGCGGTGTGAACTGGCGCCAGGCCCGGCTCAAGGGACTGGTGCTGCCCAAGGCCCTGACCCGTTTCAGCCTCGACTGGACCTGGGATGGTTCGCCGGCCTTCATCCAGAGCAGGTCCACGGATGAGAGCGGCTATGTGCAACCCACGTTCGCGCAATTACGCGAGGCGCGCGGGTTCAGTTCGATTTATCACAAGAATGCGATTCATACCTGGCGTTTGCATGCAGACGGGACGGTGACCAATGTCCAGATCAGCTAGCGTGGTTTATGTCGTGGTTTTCCTGACCACGGTCCTGGCCGCCATGCCGGCCCGGGCGGAAGTTGGCGGTTACGGAATCGGCACGCCTGCTTCTGCAGAGGAGGTGGCCGGTTGGGATATCGATATCCGGCCCGATGGCAAGGGTTTACCGCCCGGCAGTGGTTCGGTCGAAGACGGAGAAATGCTATACGAGGAAAAATGCGCCTCGTGCCACGGTTCGTTTGGTGAAGGCGTCGGACGTTACCCCATACTTGCGGGTGGCGAAGGCAGCCTGACCGCCGAAAGACCGGAGCGGACCATCGGCAGTTACTGGCCCTATGCGAGCACACTCTGGGATTACATCCACCGGGCGATGCCGTTTCCACAGCCCCAGTCGCTGCCGGATGACGAGGTTTACGCCATCACCGCCTACGTGCTTTACCTCAACGACCTGGTCGAAGACGATTTCGTGTTGACGCCGGACAACCTGGCATCGGTCGAAATGCCGAACAGGGACGGATTCTTCTTTGATGACCGCCCCGACACCCGCAACATGGGTTGCATGGAAAACTGCAAGGACCCCGCAAGCATCGAGATCATGTCTGAGCCGTCCATTGCGACAATGCAGAATGAAGAGGGTGTGGCGGTGCCTGCAGAAACCGCGCAAGGTGGTGAGAAGATCTACCAGCAAGCCTGCCAGATGTGCCACGAAGCCGGCGTCGCCGGTGCGCCGATGACCGGGGATAGCGCGGCCTGGGCTGACCGTATCGCGTTGGGGCGTGATAAGCTTGTCAGCAGCGCAATCGCAGGAATCGGTGTCATGCCGCCCAAAGGCGGTCATAGCCAGTTGAGCGATGCGGATGTCGCCTCAGCGGTGGATTTCCTGATACAACGGGCCACACAGGACTAGCAACAAGCCATGTTGAATAAAAATATTTCTCTGATCGCGACGCTCGCTGTCCTGTGCGGATTGCTGACCGGTCCCGCTTGTGCCGACGAGCAAGGCGACCTGGCAGGCCGTCTGGAACAGGGTAAAGCGATTGCGTTCGATCGCATGAAGGGCAATTGCCTGGCCTGTCACTTCGTTGCAGGCGGCGAACTGCCCGGTAATTACGGACCGCCGTTGATCGCCATGAAAGTGCGTTATCCCGACCGCGATGCCCTGCGCGTCCAGATTTGGGACGCAGCGGTCAAGAACCTGGACACGCGGATGCCGCCGTTTGGCCGCAACCGGATTTTGACCGAGGCCGAGATCGACCTGGTAACTGACTATATTCATTCATTGTAAGTGTTCTATTTTATGGGAGTTATTCGATGAAATTACAACGCAGGGCTCTGCTCAGGAGCCTGTTAACCGCTGCCGCTGTATTGGCAATTCCACGCTGGCTGTTTGCGGCAAGACCGGATAAGGCATTTGATGAAAAGAGCGCCGAATCCGTTATCAGCAGCCTGTTTGACGGGCCCGTTACGGAAAGCGACCAGGTGACCCTGAAGATTCCTGATATCGCGGAAAACGGCGCGGTCGTTCCAGTGACGGTCAGTACCGGTCTGGCCGATGTCGAGTCGATCAGCGTGATCGTGGACAACAATCCGACACCGCTGGCCGCGATGTTCGAATTATCGCCCCAGTCCGTTGCGGATGTTTCGATCAGGATCAAGATGGGTGAAAGCTCGGTGGTGCGCACGGTCGTAAAAGCGGGCGGAAAATTCTATTCCGCGAGCAAGGAAGTCAAGGTCACCATCGGTGGTTGCGGCGGTTGATCGTAACCAGGGCTTAACTATCAAGGAATTTTATTATGGGCAATCCAATCAAGATCAAGGCAAAACTGAAAGACGACATCGCCGAAATAAAAGCGTTGATGCCACACCCGATGGAATCAGGCGTCAGGGTCAATGCCGATACCGGTGAAACGGTGCCAAAGCATTACATCCAGGAGGTCGTTTGCAAACTCAACGGCAACGTCATTACCACGGCCTTTTGGGGTACGGGTGTATCCAAGGACCCGTACATGGCGTTCAAAGTCAAGGGCGCCAAGGTGGGTGACAAGCTGGAAATCAGCTGGAAGGATAATACCGGTGATACCAGCGTGGCGGAAGTAGTCCTCAGCTAGCACTAGGGAACCTCAGAATAAATCAGGGTTCCCCAGGTATGCCGGATAGCAAGCCCGCTACAGGCAACCTCGGGTCCGGGCTTACGGAGAACGGTCTGTGAAAAAGTTTTTAATAGCATGTTTTTTGCTCGTGGCAGTGACAAACGTCCAGGCAACGCCTGAACAGG
>JBFZEL010000095.1:0-3388 GCA_041306925.1 Lysobacterales bacterium | reverse complement strand
GAATACCTATTCCCAGCGCGCCAAAGAGTCCCAGGGACATCAATTGTGACATTATGACATTCATGACCCGCGTGCCCTCTCCATCAGGATGATTTCAACTCTGCGGTTTTGCGCACGGCCCTCAGCCGTGTCGTTGGATGTGACAGGACGTGTCTCACCCAATCCTTCCGCAGTCAGTCGCGTCGGCTTGCTGACACTGACGGATAAAAGCTTTACGACAGACTCGGCGCGCGCTTGCGATAAGCTGAAGTTGGAATCGTAGCGCTTGTTTCTGCCCATCGGAATATTATCCGTGTGTCCGATCACCATGATTCGGCCGTTGGTCTGTTCCAGACCCTCTCCAATCCGGTTGACGATGGCATCGTATTGACTGCTGATGAGTTCACTGCCTGAATCAAACAGGTTGTCACCGGCAATGGAAACCACGATGCGGTCCGGCAGTTCCTGCACCGTCACCTGGCCGGAACGTATTTCCGGTTCAAGGAATTGCTGCAAACCGAAACGGGCTGGCCCGGGGTCTGCGATATAAACGGCCGCCTGGGGCGCTAACAGGCGGCTCGGCAGCAGTGATTCCTCGCGGCCAATGTTCATCACCCGCGCGTGCACCGGATCGATATGTGTACTGAGGCTGAATCGCCAAATGCTGAAAAGACCAACCAGCAGCAGTATCACGATGGTGGCGGCGAGCCATGCCGGGATCAACGGCTCCTTTTCCATGGCGGATTTCTTCAGGCCTTCCCAATGGGGCGAAAGTCCCGGTTCGCTTTCCTGGCGTTGATTCCGAATCGTGTGATACAGACCCTCGCGTATTTCCTCGAGTTCGTTGAGACCATTCGGTTGCACCCGGTAGCGGCCCTGGAAGCCCAGCGCCAGGCAGATATAGAGCAATTCCAACATGTCAAGGTTTTTCGAGGGGTCTTCGCTGAGCTTGGTCAACATCTGGAAAAACCGTTCACCGCCGCGGGTCTCCTTGTGAAACAGGCTTAACAGGCTCTGGGTGCCCCAGATGCTGCCCGAACCCCAGGGCGTGGTCATGACAAATTCATCGATGGTGGTGCAAAGCGCGTACCTGGCCACAAATATGGTCTTTTCGTTGATACCCGCGTGTTGCGCAGCTTTCTCGAAATTCTGGATTTCGGTCGCCAGCTGCTTATGCAGGCCGTTGGGGTTGGGGTGTGAACTGGTATTGCGTATCTGGCTTAGCAGGGTCAGCAACACCGAAGCTGCTTTTTCGATCGGGTTGAGACCGGGGCGGCTGCTTAAATCGACTTTTCTGCCTGGTTCCGCACTCCGCTGTGCCTGCGGGGCCTGGGCTGCTGGTCCGGGTGCGCGGCCGCGCGGATTGGGCTTGATGATGGTGTGCTCATCATCCATGTTGAAAAAGGGATCATCTTTGTCATGCATACTGAATTAACCTCTGATGGCCCAGAGCTCGAGTTCGAGTCCGGGGTAGGTGCCGCCCGGGTGCAAACCCAGACCGGCTGACGAGGACATTTGCTTCCACATTTCACCGCGCTTGTTCAGTTCGAAATAGGAAAATCCGGAATGGAACGGTATCTGCCGCGGCGCCACGGACAGAGGTTCGAGTTCGATGCCGGGCAATTGTGACTGGATCAATTGCTTCATGACTTCCTTGGGGCCGAGCTTGGCTTGCAACGGAAACTGTGAACGTAATTTTTCGGTTGGCATATCTGCCTTGACCGCAAGCACGAATACCGCGCTGCCGAGCAGGGAATTGTCGTTGATAACCGCGAGGTGGATACCTACCTTCGCATAATGGTGGAATGGTATCTGCTGGGCGCTGTGCTCGAAAACCACGCCGAGCGAGCGTCTTAATTCACCCATCATGGCGATAAACGTGGTCGCCAGGTCGGTGTGCTGGTACCTAGGCAGCCCGGTTGGCCGGTTGTTGCTGGTGGTAAACGTGGCCAGTTCACCGACCAGGTGCAGACACTTTTGAAACAGTGCCTCCGGGTGCAGGGCAGGCAGGTTCTCCATGTGCGCAAAGACCGGTTCATAACCATTGATCAACTGCAGCAGCATGTAATCCTCGACCTGTGCGGTGCCACCACCCTTGCCGTCGCTGCCCAAGCGCACCGCGATCGCTTCCGCACGTTGCTTCAGCAATCCCTGTACCTCTTTTATGTAACCTTTGAGCTGCCGATTGTTCTGGCAATCCACGCTGGGTCCGATAAAAGAATCATCCAGCACCACCCGTTTGTCGGCGCGGATTTCGATAATGCGGCCAATGCCAATGCAGGCATACTCGGTGCGTTCCTGGCTCTGGGTAAGTATCGCGAGGTTTTTCCGTCCCAGTTCAATGGGCGCGTTGGAGTCCTCCGGCAGGCTGGCGTCGCGCACTTCGGCGATTTCTATGCCGTAGCGCGCGGCGTGGTCGCTGTCGTCCTGCCTGCTGACCTCGGTGGCATTGGGTCTTCTTTCCAACAGGCACAGATAGACATTCTGATCCTTGGTGTTCTTGTCGGGTTCGATCGGCAAGGGCGGCGCATCGGCGAAGGGAATGTTGATCGTCGTTCCATCCGGCAGTATGGCCTTGCATTTTTCGATTTCGATCTTGCCGAGGTTCAGCGCTTCCTGGTTGATCAGTAACTCCTCGATACCCCAGGAGTAGGGGCGCATGGGACTGCACCTTTGCTCGATCAGTGACTCGAAATAACGGTCGTTTTGCTGGAAATGTTGCGGCCTCAGGAACATACCCTCAGACCAGATTATTTTTGAAGTCCATGACATGGGGGATTCGCGTCCTAGTTTGAAGCGGTAGCTGAGAGCTGTGTTTGTCCGAGGGTAATGTTGATACCTTTGGTGATGCCGTAGCTTACCGGCACCGTCTGCCGCCAGGCTGCATTATCGATATCCCGGTAGCCGGCAACGAATCCGACGGCGGTGGTCAGGGGATTGAGGTCCAGGGGCAACGTCCTGGATTCGCCTGGTTGCAGAACCATCTGGTTCTTGCCCAGCAAGTCCGCACCCAGTCCCGCACCGGACGGTTGGGTAAGCCCCATGTAGTCGAGACGGCTGAACTGTTCAGTGGAGGTGAGTTCCATGATGTGCAGAATTACAGGTGATGGCCGGCCTTGCATATCCGGGTTGACATCGGCGGCGGCAGTGATTTGAATACCGACAGGATCGGGTTTGGGTATCGGATCGGCGGCGCAAGCGCTTAGCAAACCCACCATGGCAACGGTCAAAAGACCGGTCAGCATTGAACGGCATATGGAATTATTCGTGGTCTTCGATGGATTCATTTCATTACTCCTTGCGTGCCTTCTTCAGGCGGTTTAGTTGTTCTTCGTAGGCGCGGGAAAACTCTTTGCCGAACAATTGTTGAAAATTGTCTTCCGCTTCACCTGCAATTTCATCAAACAGC
>JBFZEL010000094.1:0-4167 GCA_041306925.1 Lysobacterales bacterium | reverse complement strand
TATGGCTGTATGACATCCACCTGTTGGCAGAAGCGCTGGGCGATACCGGGCTGGAATTTTTTTTGCAGAAGGCGAAGCAAAAAAACGTCGCCATGCTTTGCGCCGATGCGCTGGCAACCTGCCGCGACATTTTCGGCACCGCGATACCGGAAAATTTTATTGCGCGCTTAAAGGCCGGTGCCGGCAAGGAACCGTCAGCCAGGCTGATCGAGGCCTCAAAACTAAGGTGGGCCTGGGAAGACATGCGGAGTCTTGAAAGCATGGCGGAAAAAATTGCTTTTGCGCGGGAGCTGCTATCCGGCTGATTTATTCGAGCTGTAACATGCACAAAACCGCCAAATCGTCGTCCATCTTTTCACCCTGCCAACGGCACTCGCCCGTCGCGGGCGTGATATTCAGCCCGGACATCCGGTTGCCCGTTGTTAACCCAAACACGTTTCCGCGGAAACGCGTATCACCCGCCGCAGGCAACGGCTGACCGGACGGCCCGGTGAAACAAATCTGCCCGTCGTCCAGGAAGCGCACGGCAAAACCTTCTTCGTGAACCATCCTGTGATGACGTCTGCACAGCAGCACCAGGTTACGCATGCCGGTTTCGCCCCCGTCCGCCCAGTGCCTGACGTGGTGCGCATCGACAAACCGGTTGCAGGTACAGCCCGGAAAGCGGCAACCCTGGTCACGGCGTTGCAGGGCCCTGCGAATCGCCGGTGGAATGGTGCGGGTTTTACGGCCCACGCTCAGCGCCTCACCCTTTTCACCTTCAAGCCAGTGGACCACGCCGGCATCGCACGCCAGGCGCCGGGACGTTTCCGCGGAAACGTTGCAACCGTCTTCAAGCTCCGACTCGGCGTTGGCGCCGCCGGCCTTCAGCGTTTGCATGTCCGTATGCACGTGCACCAGGAAATGATCGCCGTTATTGAAATTTCCGCTGTTGGATGAATAACCCTCCGCCATCCTCAACATGGCGTCGGCGCGGCGCTGGGCGATGGGTTCCGAGCGGGGCTTCAACTCATCGGCCGGCGTTTCCGCGGAAACGTCCTGCTGCTCGAGGCTGTCTTCGTCCATGATGGATTGCAGCACCTTTTTGATCACCACGCCCTGCTCCGGCGTAAAGCGCCCTTTCAGCACAAAGCTGCCGTCATCATCAATAAACCAGTCCAGTTGCCGCAAGGCGTGACGCTCGTTGTCGCGTTGCAGGGCCTCGCTACGCTTCACCTTGCGGTAATTGCGCACCAACCGCTCGACATGCGAGGCCGTGCCATGACGCGCGACCTCAAGCAGGTAGTCTTCGTTGGCTACCGTCGCCACCCGCGTCATGGCCCGCACCTTGGAGTAACTGACCTCGCCCCGGCGGAACGTCTCGCTGATCTTCGGCAAGCCCGGCAGGGCGTGCGCCACGCGCACCTTTTCACGCGCCGCTTCCAGGCTGATACCGCACTTCCAGTTCAGCCAGTGCGCGCACGAAACCAAACCGGGACCTGCCCAGCCTTCGGTTTCGTCATATGCGCGGATGAGTTCCAATAAACGGCAAGTGGCGGCATGGATGTGCGCGGCCAATTCGGTGATCTGGTTTTCGAGTTGCAGGCAGCGTGCCTGGCGGAGTTTGATTTGTATTGAATTACAAGGTTCGCAGGGTGCTGGCGGTATATGCAACATGGTGGAAATCCGGCTGGTTAAGTACTGTACAAGCATATAGTTATTTAGAGCATAAATCAATATACCTGTCTGTTTTTAATATTATTTTATAACCTTGAAGATTGAACCTCATAACTTGACCTGAATTCATATTTTACCGGCCGGATGTGTCGATACTGATGCAACTATTTTTCAGTCAACTGACAATTAGTCTTGACTTTTTTTCAATCGTATGAGAAATAGCCAATGGAAACCGGCACGGCTTACAGATATGGAAAGATACCTGGCAACGGCACTCAAAGAGGATCTGCAGCAGAAGATCATTCTGCTGACCGGACCCCGGCAGTGCGGAAAGAGCACGCTCGCAAAAATGCTGGAAACAGACTACCAGTACATCACTTACGATCTCGCGGAACACCGGATCCTGTTAAAGGAAAAAAGCTGGGACCGCCGGAAGGCGCTGGTGATTTTTGACGAACTCCACAAAATGGACAACTGGAAGGCCTGGCTGAAAGGAATTTACGATACAGAAGGCCTGCCACCCGCCCTGCTGGTCACGGGTAGCGCCAAACTCAATGTATATCGTAAAGTGGGGGACTCATTAGCCGGAAGACATTTCCAGTTTCGACTGCACCCGCTCGATTTGAAAGAAGCAGTAACCTTTACCAGCCTGGACAGGGATGAGTGTTTTGACCGCCTGATGACGGTCGGCGGGTTTCCGGAACCGTTCCTCAAAGGTACACAAGCATTTTATAACCGCTGGAAGCGTTCGCACATCGACATGATCATGAGAGAAGACCTGGTTACGCTCTCGGCGGTACGTGATATTCACTCCATCGAAACCCTGATCGAACTTCTCAGGTCCAGGGTGGGCAGTCCCGTTTCCGCCAATTCATTGGCCGGCGAACTGCAGAAAAGCCCGAACACCATCAATAGCTGGTTAAAGCTGCTGGAAGACCTCTACGTTATATTCAGGATAAACCCGTACCACAAGAACATCGCGCGTGCGTTGCTCAAGCAGCCTAAATACTATTTTTACGACAACGCAATGGTACAGGGAGACAGGGGAATCCGGCTGGAAAACCTGGTAGCCTGCGCCTTGCTGAAGGAAATTCACCGGGCGCAGGATGTTGATGGAGATGATCTTGTTTTAAACTATCTCCGCAACAAGGAAGGCCAGGAAATCGACTTTCTCGTCAGCCGGAAAAATCAACCGGTCAAGCTTATTGAAGTGAAATGGAAAGACCCCGGTTTGAGTCCAAATTTCAAAAAGTTCCTGGCTGGCGAACGCATAAGCCGCTTGCAGATCGTGGGCGAACTTGCGCAGAGCAAGTCTTTTCAGGGCGGCGAGCGGATAGAGGCGGCCGTTGACTGCCTTGCGGAATTATCTATCGAGGGGTAATTACTTGCTTAGAAGGGACTGGTAAACGGCCAGGGTCTTGCGGATAACGATCTCGCTGGTGAAGTCCTGCAGGATAATGTCGCGGCCCCGTGCGCCCATCGCCCTGCGCAACGCGGCATCTTCGCAAAGCTTCAACAGCGCCATGGTCAGTTCGACCGAATCCCTGACCGCCACCAGGTGGCCGTTTACGCCTTCCTGGACGACACCCCGGCATCCCGCGATATCGGTAGCCACGATGGGCAGGCCGCAGGACGCGGCCTCGAGCAGAATCTTTGGCGTGCCTTCACGATAGGACGGCAGGGCCACGATATCCGATTGCTGCAGTAGCGGCAGCATATCGTCGACGTGCCCGAAGAGCTTCAACCAGGGTTGCCTGGCCATTATCTGCAGATCACGGTTCGTCAGCGACGTGGGGTTTTGTGCATAGGGCTCACCGGCCACCCAGAGCACGGCGTTCGGGTGTTTTTTAACTACCTCCGCCATGGCCCCGACCAGTTCCCTGATACCTTTTTCGCCGAGCAGGCGCGAGGCGAACAGGACGCGAATCTCGTCACCCTCATGCGGGTAGGCGCCCGGCTGAAAAAAATCAGGGTCAACGCCGGAACCGCGAATCAGGCTGCTGCATTTAGCGTCCACCACGCCGGTGGTCACCAGTTCATCCATATCGTCCTGGTTCTGAAAAATCACCGCGCGCTTATCGCCGTTGAGGTTGCGTTTCAGCAGCCAGCGCAAGGCGGGTCGGGCCAGCCTGGATTTGAAACCGGTCGAGGTAAAAACGTGGCCGAGACCGGTCAGCGCATTGACGACATGCGGAACGCGCGCGCTGCGCGCCGCCATCGAGCCCAGCACCACGCAGCGCGGGGTGAAATGGTGGGCCAGGTCGGGTTTTATCTGGCGGTAGAGCTTTTTGATATGCCGCAGCGTTTGCCAGTTGCCCAGCGGCGAGTAGCTGTTGTTGCCCAGTTTGAGCGCATGGGTCTGAAAACCCTGCCCGGCCAGCCAGTCGAGGGATTTGCCGGGCGGGGCGATGAGGTGCACTTGCGCGCCCATCTGCCGCAATTTGCAGGCCAGGTCGTGGCGGAAGTTGGCGAGGTACCAGTCGGTGTTGGCGAGCAGCACCAGTTTTAAGG
>JBFZEL010000093.1:0-3055 GCA_041306925.1 Lysobacterales bacterium | reverse complement strand
TTCCGGGCAGGATGTACCGGGCCGAGTTCAAACGCCGCAAGCTCGCGCCGCAAAACCTGTCGCGTACGCTGGAAGACGCCGGCACGATGACCTCGGCGCTGGTGCCGTGGAATACCTGCGGTGCTTTCATGGCCGCCACGCTGGGCGTGCCGACGCTGGCCTATCTGCCGTATGCGTTCCTGAACCTGCTGAACCCGCTGATCGCCATCTTTTACGGCATCACGCACCTGACCATCACGCCGCTGGAGGAAGACGACGAGCCTGCACCCGCGCCGGCCTCGGCCTAGTGACTTTATATTCTAATTGTATGCTGCTGAATCCAAGGCAACAAATGGTCGAAATCACAGGTCCCTTTCTCTAGCGAGCCAACGATAAACGTATAAGCCGCGTCGGCTTCAACAGCAAGTTTCCAGCCATTGAGCCGCAGGAAAATATCGCAGATAAAGAACGCTGCGCGTTTGTTTCCATCCACAAAAGCATGATTGCTGATCAGGGACTCAAACAACGCGGCTGACATGTGTGACAGGTCTGCGTAGTAACCTGTTTGTGGCCGAAACAGGGCGCTTTCCAACAAGCCCATATCTCTCAGACCCAAGGTGCCGCCGAATTTTTCAATTAATCGTTGGTGGATGGCGATGGCTTCACCAGCTTGTGAATTGCGATATCGCGCAGTCAGGCCCCGAGAGTTACGAAAACACACAAAAACGGGCAGACCTCTCGGAAGTGAGAAGTTTATCGAAACTCTGGAGTCACTAACCGGAAGACCATTGAAATGCCAAAAACCTGGCCGAAAGCCATTTAAGTAAGCTGTCCCCTGATTTACCCCTGATTTACCGCAAGGGAAAAGTCTGACGTAAAGAGCTAGAATTGGCAGCACACCCCAGTCATCGGGATGGAATGGGATGCCAGGAAACAATGAGGCTCGTGGGAAAGAGGAAATGAGCAACTCGATTAAAGACATTGACAGGCAACTGGAGGAAACGACGCGCAACCTTCGCGAAGCGGTCGACCAAGCTGCCGCGGACGAAGAAGCTAAAGCAGACGGCATAGACAAGGGCCCGAAGAAGCCGGGCAGCGCCCGCGGCATCGAGACCATGTTCCGCACGTCCTACAACGTGCAGATGGATCTCACCGGTCTGGCCGACAACAAGGCCAACATGATGATCAGCATCAATGGCATTATCATTTCGATCATCATCGCCTCGGTGGCTCCCAAGCTGGACACCAACCCCTGGCTGCTGATCCCAACCACGATTTTCCTGCTCGGCACCCTGATTTCCATTATCTACGCCATCCTCGCTGCCCGCCCACGTGTCAGCAGCGACCCGATTACGCTGAACGCCCTGAAGCACAGCCGCGGCAATATCCTCTTTTTCGGCGACTTCGCCAACCTGCGCGAGCGAGAGTTCGTGGATGGCATGCACGATTTGCTCGAAGATCGCGCCGTACTCTACGAGACCATGATCCGCAACATCTACGGCCTGGGTATCATTCTAAAGAAGAAATTCGCGTTGCTGCAGGTTGCCTACACGGCCTTCATGATGGCCCTGGTCCTGGGCGTTCTGTCCTTCATCGGCGTATTCATCTGGATACTGCTGCGCGCGCCGTAACCCGTCTGCCCAACCAAGTCAGGGCCTAAGCCAGGAAGGCCTAAGCCAGGACACCCATAACTTTCAGTGACAGGAAACATGAGTGTGGAATGCTCACATTCTTTGGCCACTTGTGCTGTTAGGTTTTCCTGGCTTTTTTTGGTCCTTACCACCTTCCATGATCAAAATCAGCGCACACAGGGCGGCAGCCATTGGGAATACCAGGCCAAAAGCTATTGTTGAGAAGCTAAAGTTGAGAAGCTAAAGTTGAGACACCCAAAGCTATAGTTGAGACACCCGCGCCTTCGAGACTCACCTTTATGACCTTTCGCAAAAGTAGGGACCTGTCCACCATGGCCAGTTTTTGATTCCGGGTGATCCCACCCAGTCACACGTTGGGCCGCTCATGATCGTACGTCCGGAGCCAGCGGATTACGGTTGTTCACTGCGCAATTTTTGCGGGCGGGTTTCTGACCGACACGATCGTGCCCCGGGTGAAGGCTGGCAGCAATTGCAGGATGTCCTGCCGGCTGACTTGGTCCAGGCGGTGTTTGAGGTCGGCGTAATCGGGTAGACTGCCGTGCAGAAGCCACTGCCTGGCCAGGCTCTCCGCCAGTTCGCCATTGCTTTGCGCGGCGCTGACAAAACGGCCCAGCAGGTGGCTGCGGGCCGCCTCGATTTCATCGGTTGACGGCGGACGGCTGATCAGCAGATCCAGTTGTTCGCGCAATAGCGCTTTCATCGCGTCGTGCTTTTGCAGATCCACGCCGGTGCTGAGGGTGATCCAGTCATTGCTGCCGTCGGTGTGATAGGCGCTTTCGATGTAATAGGCCAGGCCCCGCTCGCCGATGGCGGCTTTGCCGAGCCTGCCCTCGTAACCGTGCGTGAGGATGTACAGGGCCATCTGCCAGGCGGCCCTGGTTTGCTCGTGCGGGCCGGGCACCTGCACGAGATAGCCGAGTTGCTCCTGGGCGACGGGGAATCTGACGTGCTTTTCCACCTCCGCCGGGGCAAGCGTTTCGATATTATCCGGCCGCAGCCATTTGGCAGCGGGCGCCGCTCCGAAAGTGCTTTCCAGGTAGGCCAGTGTATTAGCCGGATCAATATCACCGCTGACCACCAGCAGGATGGGTCCGGTGGGTTTGCTCTGTGGGTCGCGCAGGCCGAGCAGTTCCGTGAAAGCGTGGTCAAGCATGGCGACCGGATCGGTGGCAGCACCGCCCGGCGCTGTGGCGCGTGGCTGCGCTTTGCTGATAATGGCCGCGGCCTGGCGGATTGCCTGTTCCAGTTCGCCGGGTAAAATCTCGAAATCGAGCGAAGACAGACCCCAGGCCGGCTGACTTTCGCGCACGCCCGCCGGCAGTGAGAAATCGGCGGATGACACGATCACCTTGAGCACTGCGGTCGGCGACAGCGGTGAACGCTGGATGATGACCGGCGTGCCGTTACCCAATGCATGCAGCCCT
>JBFZEL010000092.1:0-3011 GCA_041306925.1 Lysobacterales bacterium | reverse complement strand
ATCCGGGCATCGCGCTGTTGCTCGCGGTCGGCGTTTTCCCGGACAACGAGCAAGTTATTCTCGGCACGGTGCTGCTCTACCTGCTCGTCAACATCGCGCTCATCTTTCCATACCAGCGCTGGCGCAAGAAAGTCCTGTCGCGCGGGGTCGAGGGTCAGGTTTCCCCTTTGACCTGAAAACCCTTAGCCAAGGCCATAACGAAAAAAAGTGCACTGAAACTACCGGGGTTAACGATGACAAAAACTGACAACAAAATGCCCAAGACAACACCTATGAAGCGGCTTGGGCTTGCAGCACAGCACCTGAAGCCTGAACGTCAAAACTTCACTTCCGACTTGATCGCCGGGCTCACCTTTGCTGTCGTCAACGTGCCACAGGCAATGGCCCACGCGTTGCTGGCATTCGTCAATCCGATGCTTGGCGTCTACACGCTGATGGTCGCCGTGCCGACCGGCGCCATATTCACCAGCTCGGTTTACATGAACGTGTCCACCACGGCCGCGATTTCGGTCGCCGTCGGTGCCGTGCTGTCAGATTTTCCTGAAGGCCAGAGGATGGAGGCGCTGGTCGTTCTGGTGCTGTTGATGGGGGTGATCCAGTTGCTGATGGGCGTGTTCCGGCTGGGTTTCCTGATCCGGTTCGTCTCCAACTCAGTGATGACCGGCTTTCTTAACGGCGTAGCCGAGCTGATCATCCTCGGCCAGTTGAGCGACCTGACAGGTTACAGTAGCGCATTTTCCAACAGGGTGGCCCAGGCGTTCGATCTGCTCTTGCGGATCGGCCAGATCAACGTACAGGCAACGACCATCGGCGGGTTGGCGCTGCTACTGATAGTGGTGTTGCTGCTTACGCCATGGCGGCGGTATGCCTTCATCATCGGTATTGTCGTGACGACCGTTTTGCTGGTCATCCTTTCCCTCCCGGCCATGCCGACAGCCGCTTACTTCGCCGGCGTGCCAACAGTGGGAGATATCGCCTTCATTCATCGTTCCCTGCCTGAGTTGGCGATGCCTCAACCGTCGCTCTTCCTGTCGCTGCTGCTGCCGGCTTTTTCCGTGGCCATCATCGGGCTGATCCAGGGCGCAGGCGTCAGTCAGGGGACACCCAACCCCAACGGTCGCTACCCTGACGTATCGCGCGACTTCCTGGGACAGGGAGCTGCCAACATCGCCACCAGTTTTGTCGGTGGAATTCCGGCCGGGGGATCCATATCGGGTACGGCACTGACCATGGGTGCCGGTGCCAAATCGCGCTGGACCAATATCTCAGTCGGGCTGTTCGTGGCTGTCATCGTGCTGTTGGCCGCGCCGCTGGTCGAGCGGGTGCCCATGCCTTCGCTGGCCGCGTTACTGATCGTGGCCGGTTACCAGGGCCTGCGCATGCAAGAGGCAGTGCTTGCCTGGAGAACCAACAAGATCTCGAAGGCGGTCATGAGCGTAACGTTTGTTGCCACCTTGGTCATTCCTTTGCAATTTGCCATCCTGCTGGGTATCGCCATTAGCATTGTGCTTCACGTTTTTCGCGCATCGAACAAAGTCGTCGTTACCCAGTGGGTGCTGCAGCCGGAAGGGTTTCCGTTGGAACAACCAGCGCCCAAGCGGTTGCCCAGCCACCAACTCACCCTTTTGCACGTCTATGGCAGCCTGTTTTTCGCCGCAGCCAAGAGCATGGAAGAGATGCTACCGGACGTCGGCGACACCACTCACGCTGTGGTAGCCATCAACCTGCGCGGCAAGAGCCAGATCGGGAGCACGTTCGTGACCGTGTTGCAGCACTATTCCATGGCCCTGCGGAAACAAGACAGCAAGCTGATGCTGGTCGGCGTGGATCCGGCCGTGCGCGATCAGCTTGCCAAGACGGGCGTGCTCAAGCTCATTGGCGATGAGAATGTCTTCCTGGCCACGCCGCAGCTAGGCACTGCCCTGAACCAGGCTATTGCAGCAGCTACCGCATGGCTTGGCCAGCCCGCTAAAGGATAAAAAAACAATGAACAATCAACAAGACAGCAGTAACAGCGATCGTTTCGAGGTTCGCGCGACTGTATCAGATCATTTTGCCTGGATGCGCACCCGGCTCGCCGTCGAACGCACGCTGATATCCTTTTTGGGCATGTCCGTCACGTTGATCGGCTTCGGCTTTGGCATCGTACAGTTCTTTGACAGGTTGGAAGAGATGCCCGGGATACCTAGCGCCCGCTTTCCAGATGCATCCCGGGACATGGGGCTTGCGCTGATCTTTTGCGGCATCATGGCGGCGATCGTTTCAGCGTATGAATACCGCTTGCTGAATCGTTATCTGCGGAGTGGAAATTTCACTTCTATTGCAGGCTTGGGCAAAATGAGAATGTTTACTCCTCTTTACGGAATTACAGTCGTTCTCATCATTATTGGCACATTCGCCTTTTTTGCCTTGCTGTTTCGTCTCGTCTAGCACCCGACGATCGCTGACTCCAACATGACGATCGAGCCCCTGAGCGCCCCGCCGGCTTTCCACCTCCTGGCGAAGCCGAGCGGCGCCACCTGTAATATTGATTGTACCTATTGCTTCTTCCTTTCCAAGGAGGCACTGTATCCGAACGAGAAGAGTCGGATGTCCGCGGCTACGCTCGAGACCTACATCCGCCAATTGCTCGAATCGCATCGAACCCGGGAGGTCACGGTTGCGTGGCAGGGTGGTGAGCCGACGCTGATGAAGATTGACTTCTTCAAGCGTGCGGTGGAACTCGTTGAAATCTACCGTCGGCCCGACCAGATCGTGCAACACACCTTCCAGACCAACGGCCTGTTACTCGACGATAACTGGTGCGCGTTCTTCAAGGAACATCATTTCCTCGTCGGCCTGAGCGTTGACGGTCCGCGCGAGTTGCACGACACCTACCGGCTTGACCGCCGCGGCCAAGGCACTTTCGACCTGGTGATGAAGGGCTGGCGGGCCCTTCAGCGGCACTCGATCGACTTTAATATTCTTTGCACGGTCAATGCCGCCAACCAACACCACGGACGAAAGGTCTA
>JBFZEL010000091.1:0-10970 GCA_041306925.1 Lysobacterales bacterium | reverse complement strand
GCTTAATGTCGAACCCCGCCGGCAGTAATGTCTTGTGTTGAATAATAATAACACATTACTTATACAAAATAATATAAATTTCTATACAAACCAACCATCCATGTTGTAAAAAAGAGCCTGTATCAGAATATATATATATAATATATTGAATAAAAAAGATTATAAAAACCATTTCGTATTTAGACTTAAAGCGACTGTTGTACATTTATCTCATCAAGATGCTTGACTTTATCTGTACAATACCTATACACTATGTTCACACGACATGCCTGATGAGAGATATCTTTCATCACTTGATCGAATAGCCACGGTGACAAAAATGTACACCGGTCAATACTTAACAGCGGATTTTTCCGCACCGCCACGGAGCAGTGGCGACAGAGAAAATGAAGGAGTTAAACATGCTACGTACAAGTATTTATCTGAGTGCAGTCGCAACCCTGTTGAGCAGTCAGCTGGCTTTCGCAAATGCACGGGTTACGGTTGCCCACTTCGCGCCTTTCGCCGAGAATATTGCCGATACTTCGGTAAGTGTTGCTTTGAATGGCTCGGTCGCGCTTGAGAATGTCAAGTTCAAGGATTTTACGGGCTACATCTCCCTGCCGGCAGGTCAGTATAAGGTCGACATCATTCCTACCGGCACCACCACCATTGCAATCACCGCCACCTACACGCTGGAAGATGGCAAGGACTACACGGTTTATGCTTCCGGCAACGGCACACTGCAGCCGCTGGGACTGTTTGCGCTGGCTGACAATAACACGCCACCTGCGGCCGGCAATGTCAAAGTCAGGGTCGTTCACGCTGCGCCGTTTGCACCTACGCTGGAAGGCACCGAGGTTTCCATCCGCACCGCCGGTGGCGATCTGGTGGCAGGACTGCAAGGCGTACCATACGGTGTCGCCAGTGGTTACCTCGAGTTACCCGCAAATACCTATGACCTCAAAGTTGCTTCGAATAACGGCCAGGTAAACTATATCGATCCTTTGCCGGCTGCACTGCCTGCCGGCGCGATCGTCACCCTGTTTGCAGTGGGCGACATCGTTAACCAGGACCTGTCAATCATTGCAACACCGATCGGCGAACTGCCACTTCGCACCCCGGTCGATAGCACCATGAGCGGCGCTTTCGCGCTGGATGGAACCCAGGCCGAGGGTTTCTTCCTCACGCCGATTCCTGCTCAGAACCGTTTGGTTGGAAGCTGGTACACCTTCAACAGCATGGGCGAGCCAGTGTGGTTCACCTTCGATAGCTGTTTGTCAGACGATAACGGTTGTTCAACACCGGGAGCTTTCGATGGCGTTAACGCGCTGACGACCTTGTATCAGAGCTCGGGCGGCATGCCACAGACGACCGTCCCGGTGGGTACTGTCGAGTTCAACGTTATCAGCTGCGACCTGGTTGAAACCACTGTCACAATCGGTCAGAGCGTCACGATGTATGACGGTGTGCGCCTCACACCTTCTGCGCTGTGTCCGCCCTGAGTTTCTTCGGGCATTGACCGGATAGTGCAAACGGAGAGCCCCGGCTCTCCGTTTTGCTTTTAGTTGACCAGATTTTTAGTTGACCAGGTAATTAACGATACCGATTGCAGCCTTACGCGCATCGGCGATCGCGGTGACGACCAGGTCAGCCCCGCGCACCATGTCACCGGCTGCGAAGACTTTCGGATTGGCCGTCTGGAAAGCATACCGGTCACTGTCTCTGGCGGTTACCAGTCCCCCTTCATCGGTGTGGATACCATGCTCGCCGAACCAGTTCTCCGGAGACGCCTGGAAGCCGTAGGCAACGATGACAGCGTCGGCGCCGATTGCGGTTTCACTGCCCTCTACCACTTGCGGACGCCGGCGGCCGGATTCATCCGGCAGACCAAGACGGGTTTCGACCACTTTGACGGCGCTGGCCCGGCCCTGCTCTTCAATCACTTCCAGGGCCTGGCCATTGAAACGGAATTGCACCCCTTCTTCCATGGCATTGGATACTTCCGTTTGTGACCCTGGCATGTTTTCCCGGTCGCGCCGGTAAAGGCAATATACCTCGCTGGCACCCTGGCGTATCGCGGTTCGCACACAGTCCATCGCCGTATCGCCACCGCCCAACACCACCACTCGCTGACCCTTCAGATCGATAAACGCATGTTCGCCGGCGGGCATGCCAAGCACGGACTTGGTGTTACCGATCAGGTAGTCCAGCGCCTTGTAGACGCCCGTAGCGCTTTCACCGGGCATGCCGCCCTGCAACGGCTTATAGGCACCCAGGCCAAGGAATACCGCATCGTAGTTGTGTAGCAGGTCGTCGAAGGAAATATCCCGGCCGATACAGGTATTCAATACAAACTCGATACCCATGCCCTCGAGAATACCACGGCGGGTTTTGATGATCCGGTGTTCCAGCTTGAACTCCGGGATACCGAAAGACAGCAGGCCGCCGATTTCGGGGTGCTTGTCATACACGACCGCCTTGACGCCGTTGCGGGTCAGCACATCGGCGCAGGCCAGGCCCGCCGGACCGGCGCCGATGATGGCGACCTTGTGGCCGGTCGCGACGACGCCCGACAGGTCCGGACGCCAGCCCTGCGCGAACGCGGTGTCGGTGATGTGCCGTTCGACCGCGCCGATGGTCACGGCGCCGTAGCCGCTGTTGAGTGTGCAAGCGCCTTCACAGAGACGGTCCTGCGGGCAGATGCGGCCACAGATTTCCGGCAGGCTGTTGGTCTGGTGCGCCAGTTCGGCCGCCTCGATAATCCGGCCCTCGGCGGCCAGCTTGAGCCAGTCCGGGATGTAATTGTGTACCGGGCATTGCCACTGGCAATACGGGTTGCCGCAGGCGATGCAACGTTCGGATTGCGCCACGCTTTCCTGCTGCTCGAACGGAGCGTAGATTTCGCGGAATTCCTGTCTGCGCGCTTCGGTGGAGTGCTTGTGCGGCGTGGCGCGGTCCCGATCGATGAACTCGAAGCGGGTGCGTATATTGAGCTTGCTCATCCCACCACCCGCAGGGGCACGGCGGTGTCCGGCAACTTGACGTTTTCACGTTTCGGCTCGACCACGCGGAATTTGAGTGCAAAGTGTTCGAAGTCATTCAAAATTCGCTGGCCCCAGTCGCTGCCGGTGTGCCGCACGTGCGCCTCGATCAGTGACTTCACCAGGGCTTTGTCTTCACTGCCCTCACTCGTATTCATCCGGGATATGTTCACCTGGTCGGGATTACAGCGCCGTTCGAAGTTTTCATCGATATCTAGTATGAAAGCCCGGCCACCGGTCATGCCCGCGGCAAAATTGGCACCGGTACGGCCGAGCACGACAACAACGCCACTGGTCATGTACTCGCAACCGTGATAACCCACGCCTTCGACCACCACTGTGGCGCCTGAATTGCGCACTGCGAAACGTTCGCCGGCCAACCCCGCCGCGTAAAATTCACCACCGGTGGCGCCGTATAGGCAGGTGTTGCCGATAATCGCGCTGCGCTTGGCAACGATACCCGATTCCTGCGGCGGTGAAATGGCAATCCGCCCGCCGCTCATGCCTTTGCCGACATAGTCATTGGCATCGCCGTACAGACGCAGATGCATGCCCTTGGTGGCCCACACGCCAAAACTTTGTCCGGCGGAACCGGTGAATTCAAGATTGAAGTGCGCGCCACCCAGGCCGTCACGGCCATAACGGCGGGCGATTTCGCCTGCCAGGCCGGCGCCGACGGAACGGTCAAAATTGTGAATTTCAAATGACCGGGCGGCGCTTTCACGCATCGCTAACGGCTCTTCGAGGCTGGCCACGATGCGCGCGTTGAGTGCACCGCGGTCATGCGGGTGGTTGCGTATGCCCCGGTAACCGCCTGCCTGTTTACCGGCGGCGCCCGCGCTGATCAGAATCGGGTCGAGATCGATACAACGCTGCTTGTCGGTCAGGGGTTCGATTTTTTCGAGCAGGTCGCTGCGTCCGATAATGTCCTCGAGTTTTTCAAAACCGAGGTAGGCCAGGTGTTCGCGGACTTCTTCTGCAAGGAAGCGGAAATATGTCATCACCCGTTCGGGCAGTCCGTGGAAATGTTCACGCCGCAACTGTTCGTCCTGAGTGGCAATGCCGGTTGCACAGTTGTTCAGATGGCAGATTCGCAGGTATTTGCAACCCAGCGCAATCATGGGACCGGTACCAAAACCAAAACTGTCGGCACCGAGAATTGCACCCTTGATCACATCAAGACCAGTCTTCAGACCACCATCCACCTGCAGGCGGACACGCTCACGCAAACCATTGGCAACCAGCGCGTGGTGCGCCTCGGGCAGACCGGTCTCCCAGGGGGAACCGGCGTACTTCACCGAGCTCAGCGGGCTTGCGCCGGTGCCGCCATCGTGGCCGGCGATGGTGATGCAGTCGGCGTAGGCCTTGGCCACGCCGGCGGCAATGGTACCCACGCCACGCTGCGCGACCAGTTTCACCGACACCATCGCCTGCGGGTTCACCTGCTTCAGATCGAATATCAGCTGCGCCAGGTCTTCGATCGAATAAATATCGTGATGCGGCGGGGGCGAAATCAGCGTGACGCCCGGCACAGCGTGACGCAGGGCGGCGATGTGCGCCGAGACCTTATGGCCGGGCAACTGCCCGCCCTCACCCGGCTTGGCGCCCTGGGCGATCTTGATCTGCAGGATATCGGCATTCACCAGGTAGTGCGCGGTCACGCCGAAACGCGCCGAAGCAACCTGCTTGATCCGCGAATTGCGAATGGTGTTAAAGCGGGCCGGGTCTTCACCCCCCTCGCCGGAATTGGAGTGCCCGCCAAGCGTGTTCATGGCCACGGCCAGAGCCTCATGGGCCTCCGGCGACAACGCGCCTATCGACATGGCTGCAGTATCGAAACGCGGAAACAGCGATGTGGCCGGTTCGACATTTTCAAGTGGGGTGGCCAGCGCCGCCGGACGCAGTCTTAACAGGTCGCGCAAGGCCGCCGGCATGCGTTTGTTGACGAGGTTGGCAAACACCGCGTAGTCCGTTTGCAGGCCACTTTGCACGGCTTTTTGCAACGAGGTGACCACGTCCGGGTTGTAGGCGTGGTATTCCCCATTCCAGGTAAACTTGAGCAGACCGCCCTGGGTCAGTGGCTGGCCAAAATTCCAGGCCGTGTGGGCAAGAACTTGCTGGTCGGCCTCGATCTCCCGGAACCCGGCCCCACCGATATTGCCGGCGGCACCCGGACAACAGAGGTCCGTGATTTCCCCGCCAAGGCCGATGACCTCAAATAGTTGCGCGCCGCGGTAACTGGTCACGCAGGAGATACCCATCTTGGAGAGAATCTTGAGCAGACCCTTGCGCGCGCCACGCCGGTAGTTCTTGCGGTGTTGCAGCAGATCACCCTTGAGCGCGCCGCGCGCGTGCAGGTCGTTGATGACCTGGAAAGCCAGGTAGGGATAAACAGCGGTTGCGCCCAATCCGAACAGCACGGCGAAGTGATGCGAGTCACGTGCACTGCCGGTCTCGACGACGATATTGCATTCGCAGCGCAGACCGTCTTTTATCAGGCGCTGGTGCACGGCGCCGGTGGCCAGCGCCGCGTGCATCGGCAACTTGTCGCGGCTGATATCGCGGTCGGTCAGCACAACCACGACCACGCCTTCCGCCACCGCTTTCGAAACCTCGTCGGAGAGCCGCATGAGGGCGGCCCGCAAACCTTCCTGCGGAGCGTAATTCAGACTGAATGTCTGGTTGCGATACCAGGCCTGGTCAAGTTCGAACAATTTGCGGTATTTGACCACATTCAAAACCGGCCACGGCAGCACCACCCGGTGCGCCTGGGTGCTGGTTTCCTGGAAAATGTTGTGTTCCCGGCCGATCAGGGTCTCGAGCGACATCGCTGAGCGCTCGCGCAGGGAGTCTATCGGCGGATTGGTCACCTGGGCAAACTGCTGGCGGAAGTAATCGTATAGTTGGCGGGACTGGCGTGATAACACCGCGATCGGCGTATCATCGCCCATCGAACCGGTCGCTTCCTCGGAATTCTCAGCCATCACCCGGATCACCTGTTCGCGCTCCTCGTTGCTGATACCGAAAAGCTTCTGATAAACCGGCAGGTCATGGATGGCCTCTTTCATATAGACCTGTGCAGCCGTTTCCTCCAGTTCGTCATCGCTGGAAATACGGATGATGTTTTCCGCCAGCCAGTCACCGTAGGGATGGCGTGACTTGAGCGCATCGTCGATCTCGCGTGAACGCCAGATATTGCCGAGCTTGGTGTCGACGACAAACATTTCACCGGGTCCGACACGGCCTTTCTCAACCACGTCCTCTTCCTTGTAATCCCACACACCGACCTCGGATGCGAGGGTAACCCAGTTGTTCTTTGTGACCACGTAGCGCGCCGGTCGCAGACCGTTGCGGTCGAGGTTGCAGGTGGCGACGCGGCCATTGGTCATGACGATACCCGCAGGACCATCCCAGGGTTCGACGTGCATCGAATTGAATTCATAGAAGGAGCGCAGTTTCGGCGACATGTCCGGTTCGGCCTGCCAGGCGGGTGGAATCAGGATACGCATGGCGCGAAAGACATCCATTCCACCGGCAAGGAACAATTCCAGCATGTTGTCCAGCGATGAAGAATCCGAGCCCTCCTGGTTGACCAGCGGCCGGATCTTCTGCAGATCGGGCAGCAACGGTGTCTGGAACTTGGGTGTGCGCGCCTCCGACCAGCTGCGGTTGCCCTCGATGGTGTTGATCTCGCCATTGTGGGCCAGGAAACGGAAGGGCTGGGCATAGCGCCAGTTGGGCAGGGTGTTGGTAGAAAATCGTTGGTGAAACAGGCAGATGGCGCTTTTCAGACGCGGGTCTTTCAGGTCCGGATAAAATTCCGGCAGGTTTTCCGGCATGAACAGGCCCTTGTATACCGCGGTCAGGTTGGAAAGCGCCGCGGTGTAGAACATCGGGTCCGTCTGATCCATGTTCATGTTTTCAGCACTGGCCATGCGGCGCGCGACGAACAGACGCCGTTCCACGTCATGCGGACCCCAGCCCGGTGGCGCATTGACGAACACCTGTTCAATCATCGGCATGGAGTCCAGGGCCATCTGGCCACAAACCGATGGGTTGGTTGGAACCGTGCGCCAACCGGCGATACCCATTGTTTCGTTTTCGATATGTTTTTCGAGAATTTTTCGTGAACGCGCCGCAATGGCCGGGTCCGAGTTCAAAAACACCATGCCAACGCCGAATACCCGGCCCAGCCGTATGCCCGCGTCTTTCGCCACCTTCTTGAAAAAGGACCTTGGAAATTGCATCAGCACGCCACAGCCATCACCGGTCTTGCCGTCGACTGCAATGGCACCACGGTGCGTCATGCGCGCCAAAGCGGTGCAGGCTGTACTGATCAGCTCGTGGCTGGTCTCGCCATATTGGTGGGCAATCAGGCCGAAACCGCAACTGTCCTTTGACCGCTCCGGCCGATACAGGCCTCTTTTTTGATCAGGTTTTTCCATATTCCGGTTTTCTGTCGTGCAAGGTTAATGCCAGGCGCCCAGCGATGTGCTCCGATGTCCTGCGTTCAGCGGTACCAGCTATCCTACACGGTGAGGGATTTTTGAAAAGCCCTGTTTGACGCCAAAAACGGAATTCTTATAAAAAAACCAATAACCCGGTCCTGCTGAAAACGCTTTTTTGCCATCGTCAGGCGGAAGACGGCAAATCGCCTTTTGCAACGCTCGTCCTGGCGCAAACCGGCCATTCCGGGAACAGATAACCAAAGGCAGCCCTGCGGGTCTTACGAAAGGTACATACCACTCTCTGCGCGCAACCTCCGCCGGTCCTCACGCCAGTTCGGGTTCAGGCCTTCGAGCAAATTGTAAAATGCCTTGCCGTGATTCATCTCGTCAAGGTGGCAAAGCTCATGGGCGATGACGGCATCGATAAGCACTAATGGCGCCTTGATCAGATGGGTGTTCAACTTTATTACGCCCTTCGATGAACAATTGCCCCAGGTGCGTTTCATCCTTCTCAGCTTGAGCGGCACTTTTCTGTCACGCGCCCACCCCGCCCTGCCCGCGACCATGGTTAAACGGGCGCCCAAAATTTCCAGCGCCTGTTGCTGATACCATCCCTGTAATAATTTACGGACGTGTTCGGGAGCGTCTGTGCCGGCACGAATGCGGATTTCTTCTCCATTAAAAGTCACCGCGGTTGCGCCGTCCGGCCCGGCATCTATCCGCAGCGGGTAACGCACACCGAGATAGAAGTGCAGTTCGCCGCTAACGAATAGCAATGGCTCCGGTTGACGCCGGCGGGCCCTGATGAGAAACCGTTCGATGTGGGATGTATTTTGCGCCAGCGTCGCGTCGATATATGACTGTGACCAGTGGCGTGGCGCGACCACCACCAGGCCACCGGTCTCGTCCAGTTCCATGTGCAGGCGCCGTGTCACCCGCGAGCGGCGCGTGATCGTGTATTCCATTGGTCCGGCCGGGGTATTAAGGGTTAAGCGTCGCATTGGGGATGCATTTTATTCGTTTGAATGAGAATTAATTTTCGGTTTATCGCATCACGCCCAAACATCTCGCCTGTTCTTCTGTAATGTTCTTAAGTCATCAGGATTCGGGCCATGTGGCAACAGCTGAAGCTTGAATGCAATAGGAAACCGCGCAATCAACCCCAGCCAATACCGGAGCCGGTGCGTTTTCAGACTTATTTCATGTTGGAAAAGACTTAAACTGGCTTTCAAGCCCTGTTTGGATTATGCTTTACTGGTAACAGGTTCTGGTTGGGGATTTTCAGGACTTGCTTGGTAATACTGCCAGCCGGCAGGGGTCACATCCGGTTGCTGTTGGAAAATCGATTTCGCCACCCGCTGTACTCGGGCGGTACAAATGCAGCTACGGAGTCGAAACTAGCTTACTGAACAGACTAACAGATTCCGCCGTTTATTTTGGCTAAAACCGCTCAGAATTTTGTACAGGGTAATAAGGCAGATGTTTCAATTTGAAACGTCTGCTTTTTTTTTGCGGCACGCCACCTGCTACCTATCTTACAATCCCACCTGTTGCAATTCCCGTGGTCAATGAGGCAGACAACAAGACATGTACTCGCAGCATGACTGATCCAACAGGATTCTCGCTAGGCATGGCGGTCAACCCGGCCAGCACCTTCAAACCTTTACCCGACTGGGTCGCCTTTGACCTGTGCCAGGCCTACCCCGTACCCGGTGGTAACCTGCTGCTGCACAACACCCGCAACGGCAAGCGCGCGCTGGTCAAACCCGAGGTTTATGCGGCGCTGTTGGGTTGTAGCCAGTTCAGGACGCTCGACCAGCACGCTGCAGCCATCATCGAACACAACCCGGCCATGCAGGGGCAGCAGTCGGACATTCGCAAAGTGCTGCAATCCATGCTCGAGAGCGGCATGATGCTGTCGGCAAAAAACGCCTGCGACAACCTTAAACTCGAGCTTGCGAACAACACTGAAGCACAGCAGTTGCCGACGCCGGTCGTCGCCATTCTTACCTGGGAGCGCCCGCAGGCGCTGGAACGCCTGCTCGATTCCATTGCCGCCAATTGCAATAGCGAAAAATTTCATCGCCTTTACGTCATAGATGACTCGCGTAAAGATGAGAATATCAGGCAGAACCGGGCGCTGACGGATCGTTTTGTTTCCAGGATCGCAGCCCCGCTTCGATATTTTGGCCAGGATGAGCAAAGATCATTTCTCGCCAGTCTCGTGAAACAACGGCCGGAACACGAAAACGCCATCCGTTTCCTGGCCGACCGGTCACGCTGGCAAGATTTCTGGACAGCCGGATTAAGCCGTAACCTGGCCTTGTTATTGTCACCCGGTCAGCGCCTGGTGATGATCGACGACGATGCGGTTTGTGAAGTGTACGATCCGCCGCAAGTCAAACCCGGGATCACCTTTTCCGACACTCCCCGCGAAGCGGAATTTTTCGCCAACGAACAGGAATGGTCTCACTGGCGACAGCCAATCAATCCCGATCCGGTCAATCGTCACATGCAATGCCTGGGTCTGACCTTTGCAGAGGCTTTGAACGTGCTGGGGCAAAACCATTTGAAGCCATCCAGTTTTCAAAACGCAACCGCGCTGGAACTCAGTGAATTGCAGACAGGCTCAGAGGTGTTGATTACCGAGTCCGGTTCACTCGGTTGCCCGGGCACCCGCGATAACACATGGCTACCGGATATGGCCCCGGCTTCGCTCCAGCGCATGTTGGCATCGGCAGAAAAAACTGCCCAGGCGCTTGGCACCCGCAAGGTCTGGAGCGGCCGCAACCAGCCTCACTTTGCACCCCGTTCCAACATGTCGCAGATCACCGGGTTTGACAATCGCCGCATGCTGCCGCCTTACCTGCCCATCATACGCGGCCAGGACCGGTTGTTCGGCTACATGGTGGATTACGTATTTCCCACGTCCGTATCGCTTGATTACCCGTGGGCCGTGCCTCACCTGCCGCTACCGGATCGAAAATGGCGTGACAGGGACCTCAACTTCACACCGGCCGATTCTTTTCCGATGTTCTTTGTGGAGAGAATCATTGGCAGCAAATCAGCCTGTCTGTCAACGCTTCCGGATGACCGCCTGTCAAGCTTGTCGGGATGGTTCAAAAACATGGCCTCGGCATCCACAAATACACTGACTTCCATGTACCGCAACAGCCGCTTGCACGCTGATTCAGCAAACCTGGAACACCTGACCGCCCTGCTGGAAAAAACCGGCCCGGCCCCGGTCAACTGGCAGAACTACCTGCGTAATGGCATTGCACACTTAAATGCGGACATGGACCTGGCCAGCCGCGAGGATTTCGTGGTCAGGGGGCTGCCTGCCTGGTTGGAAGGTGCTGAATTAATCACATTCTGGAGGAAAGTCTGGGGTGATTTTGCGGTCGCGCTCGAGGCCTGGCCGGAAATCCGGCAGGCCGCCGCCGCGATTGCCGATTCAAGTTAATCTGTTTCACTGAAGCAACATAATTCCGCTTTCATC
>JBFZEL010000090.1:0-2723 GCA_041306925.1 Lysobacterales bacterium | reverse complement strand
GTGATCAGCGGCTTTATCATGGCCCATACCTCAGCAGCGCACTCGGGTGCTGCTGAAAGCTTTAAATTCGCCAGGCGCAGGCTGGCGAGGATATTTTCCGGTTACTGGCCATTTTTTGTTTTGGCGCTGCTTGTCTTTGGCTCTTTTCGACCTGAACACTTTGCCGAATCCGACCTGTTGAAATCCTTTTTTCTCTGGCCGCAGTCCCTCAATCATGTGCTGCTGGAAATCACCTGGACCCTGTCATTCGAGTTGTATTTCTACCTGTTGTTCAGCCTCCTGATCCTGTTGACCAATCCTCGTAAACGCATCCAGGTCATCACGCTGGCCTTTGGCCTGTTGCTGTTGTTCAACCTGTATCGTCATTTTGTCATGCACAGTTTCAGTCCGGACAATATTTATTTCCTGACGTTCTGGTCTCAGTTCCTGACCTCCCCCTTCCTGCTGGAGTTTTTCGCCGGTTCGCTGGTGGCCTGGCGGGTAATGAAACGTCCGGCGGGCCCGGCGCTGGCATGGTTGCTGGCGGGGAGTGTTTTGTTCCTGTCGGGTGGGTGGATAAACGCATCGCTGTATGCGGGTCTGATCGAGCAGGGTTTTTATGTCGTGCCCAGGGTCATTGTATACGGCCTCCCGGCCTGCATGATCTTGACCGGACTGGTGCGTATGGAATTGGTGGCAGACGGGAAGTCGTCCGACCACACCGGTCAGCACCACTCGTTGCGGATGCAGGCGCCGCGCCATTTCAGCGCGCTGACGGGTGGCGCATCTTACGCCATCTATCTGAGCCATATCCTGATCCTGACCGTAGTTTGGAAAACCCCCTTCAATGAATTCCTCGCTTCCTGGTCTGGCGGCGTGATCATTACCGCCTATATCGTGCTGATGCTTGCCATATTGGGCTACAGCGTACTTCACTATATTTACCTGGAAAAGCCATTGCACCAGTTATTCAAACGCTGGCTTGGCCTGGACCCGGCTTCAACCTGGGGCGGCCAAAAAAACTAATCAAAACGCGGCGCTGATTGCCTCTTCGAGGTTGACCACCGCGTTGATGCTCATACCTTCGATCACCCGTCTCGGCTGATTGGCCTTTGGGATAATGGCGCGCTTGAAGCCCAGGCTGACCGCCTCCTTCAGTCTCTCTTCACCATTGAAGACAGGACGGACTTCTCCGGACAGGCCGACCTCGCCAAAGACCACGGTTTTCGCCGGCAGGACCCGGTTCCTGAAACTCGACAAAATGGCCAGCAGCAAAGGCAGATCTGAACCGGTTTCTGTAATCCTCATGCCACCTACCACGTTGGCAAATACGTCCTGGTCACCGAGGCTGATACCGCCGTGGCGGTGAAGAACCGCCAGCAACATTGCCAGACGACTGTGGTCAAGACCGATCGTCAACCTTCTTGGATTGGCCAGGTGGCTCTCATCCACCAGCGCCTGTAATTCGAGCAGCATTGGACGGGTTCCTTCCCTGATCACGGTGATGACGCTGCCCGCTGCTGTTTCAGAGTGACCGGAGAGAAAGATCGCGGAAGGGTTGCTGACCTCCTTGAGACCCAGACCGGTCATGGCGAATACACCCAGTTCGTTGACCGCACCGAAACGGTTTTTGAAGGCGCGGATGATACGGTAACGGCTGCCCTCGTCACTCTGGAAGTACAGGACCGCATCCACCATGTGTTCCAGTATCCGCGGTCCGGCCAGGGATCCGTCCTTGGTGACGTGCCCGATCAGCACCATGGCGCAATTCATCTGCTTGGCGTACCGGACGAGACCCGCAGCAGTCTCCCTGACCTGCGACACCGAGCCTGGAGCCGACTCGACCTGTTCCGAGTGCAAGGTCTGGATCGAATCGATCACGATCAGTTCCGGCTTTTCCATTTGCGCTACTGCCAGAATTTGTTCAACATTGGTTTCGGTGAGACAGCGCAAGGCGCCAACGTCGAGGTTCAACCGTTTGGCGCGCATGTTGATCTGCTGCAGTGACTCCTCACCACTGACGTACAGGCTTTTCAATTGTCCCATCAAACCGGCCAGCACCTGCAACAGCAGGGTGGACTTGCCAATACCCGGGTCGCCGCCGATCAGGATCACCGATCCCGGTACGATACCGCCGCCCAGTACGCGGTCGAGTTCATTGATGCCGACACTGAGCCGCGTGACGGTCTGATCGGAAACATCCGCCAACTCCGTCACCTGCTGGCTGGTGGTGCCGGCGAAGCCAGCCGTCCGCGGCGCACCGGCGGCAGCAGCCTGACGGAACTCCTTCACGGTATTCCAGGCCTTGCAGTCGGGGCACTGCCCGGCCCACTTGGTCAATTCACTCCCGCAGTCTGTGCAGTAAAAAGCTGTTTTTGTTTTTGCCACGCTGGATTCCTTTTTTACATCGCCCTTGTAGCAGATCATGGTCGTGACCTCCAGCCCAGAGACAAAAATTTAGAGATTATTTACAATGAACACCGCTCAGCACTCACAGCAGACAGAGATTAAACGTTATGCGTAAACCGCAGGATCAACAATTAATCGGTGAGTCGCCGGCTTTCCTGGAAATACTCGAACACGTATCCCGCGTGGCGCCGTTGAACCGGCCAGTGCTGGTAATTGGTGAACGCGGTACCGGCAAGGAGTTGATTGCCTCAAGAATTCATTTCCTTTCCGGGCGGTGGGATCACCCTTTTGTCAAGATGAACTGCGCCGCACTCGCGGAATCGCTGCTCGAGACC
>JBFZEL010000089.1:0-8692 GCA_041306925.1 Lysobacterales bacterium | reverse complement strand
TCTTAGCGGTGGGTTCACAGCTCGAGTTGAGATCATGCAGGCAGGCAGGACGCCAAAAATCAGGCGGTTTTACGCTGATCGAAATCATGGTGGTCATGGTCATCATCGCGCTGATAATGGGACTGGTTGCGACTTCCATGTCACGCAGCATCTCCGGCGCCGAAGCCCGCGCTGCATCCAGAAAGCTGGTGGCTTCGTTGCGGTATACCAGGGCCCGGGCGATTATCGACAAGCATGAGCAGGTGTTCCTGGTCGATACCGAAAACCGGAGCTACCAGGCGCCCGGACGCGACCGGATTGAGCTTCCCGAGGGTGTCGATGTGACGATCACGACAGCCCGCTCCGAACTGACTTCAGAAACCGTGGCCGGTATCCGTTTTTTCCCCGATGGCGGGTCCACCGGCGGGCACATCGAATTGACGGTCAATGACCGCGAATACCGGGTGAATGTTGCCTGGCTCACCGGCGAGACCCGCCTGGAGAAGACCGGGGGATGAAGCCTCTGAAAACAGCTTCAGCCGGTCAATTGCGGAGACGTTCCGCAGGCTTCACCTTGCTGGAGGTGATGCTGGCCTTCGTCATTTTTGCGCTGAGCTTTGCCACGGTACTCGAGATCATGGCTGCATCGATGCACGGCGTTGGCAGGGCGAAAGACGATACGGAGGTCGCTTTGCTTGCCCAGACGCTGATGGACCAGGTCGGTATTGAGATACCGGTGGAGGAAGGTGAATACAGCGGTACAAACATGGACCGCTATCGCTGGAAAATGGGCGTATCCCTGTATGACGCCAGCACTGAAACCGGCACTGAAACCGAAGGCGAGGGGATGATCACCCAGGAACTGGCCGACCTGTCGGGTATCGAATTGTACCGGGTGGATCTCTACGTTGACTGGGAGGCTGGCAAAAGGGAGAGGAGTTTACATTTCAGCACCATCCACAGCGTGCTGGCGAACCGCCCATGAGAATATCGATCAACCAGGCCATGCGGCATCCGGCAGCGGGCTTTACGCTGGTCGAATTGCTGTTGGCGATTACCCTGATGAGCATATTGCTCGGTTTGACCTATAGCGGTCTGCGCGCGGCCACGCGCGCATCCGAGCGCGGCGAACAGATTCTGGCTGCCGTTGGCGAGTTACGCGCGAGCCACCAGTTTATCCGCCGCCAGCTCAATCAGATGTTGCCATTGGCGTTCGCCGAGACCGAAGATGAGCAGGCGGTCCGTATCGTTTTCGAGGGTGACGCAAGACACATCCAGTACGTGGCGCCGATGCCCGGCTATCTCGGCTCCGGTGGTCCGCAGGTGCAATTGGTGGAGGTGGTCAGCGGTGACGATGGTGAGTTTTTGATCCAGTTCAGCCACGCGTTGCTGCAGGATTTTACCGAGGACCGGTTGCGTGACCGGGATCCGGTGATATTGCTCGAAGGGGTGAGTTCGGCCGCGTTTGAGTTCCTCGGCAGGGACCAGGAAGGTGAATTGACCGGTTGGTCCGCGAACTGGGAGCAACTTGACCAATTGCCGGTTGCCGTGCGCCTCGATGTTGAATTTACCGAGGGTCTGAACCTGCGCTGGCCCGACCTGGCGGCCGGGGTGCGGGTGGACGAGCAGTCGCTCCAGGGTGTCGGCAGTGACCTGGTGAAACCATCCTACGAGCAAAGCATCAAGGACCTGATCAAGGGTAAACAGCAGGGTGAGTCATGATCAGCAACTGCCGGATCAATACCCAGCGGGGGATCGCCCTGGTGCTGGTATTATGGGCATTGCTGTTGCTCATCATCGTAACCGGGTCATTTTCCCTGATGGCGCGTATGGACCGCCTGGAAGCCAATGTGCTGCTGTCAGGAACACAGGCGCGAATGAGTGCCGCGGCCGCCATCAACCTCGCGGTATTGGCGCTGCGTGATCCCGAAGACGCAACCCGCATGCGCGCGGACGGCCGGGTCTATGCAACGGAACTCGATGGGGTCAAGGTGGAGGTCAGCGCGATTGACGAACGCGGTAAGCTGGATATCAATGCAACCGATGAATTGACCCTGGCCAACCTGTTCACCGGCAATGGCCTGGAGCCAGACCAGGCAGAGGTGCTGGCCGCCGCTGTCATGGATTGGCGCGATGAGGATGAACTTGAGCGCGTCAATGGCGCGGAGGAAGAAGCCTACCTTGCCGCGGGCCTGGAGATGGGGCCGGCTAACCGGTCTTTTATCATGACCGAAGAACTGTTACAGGTGATCGGTATGGATTACGAGTTCTACCGCAAGCTGGAACCGGGCATCACGGTGTATTCGCTTGTGGGCGAGCCTGACCCGGCGTTTGCGCCGGTGCAGGCGCTGATGGCAATGCCGGACATTACTTATGAGGAAGCGGTCAATTTTGTGCAGGAAAGAAATTCCCGCGAACCTGGTGATTCGCTTGGCACTGAGTTGCCAAATGGAATCGTTGTTATGGAACAAGGCCGAGGGGTCACGTATAGTATTCAGGCCAGGGCGACGATGGCCAATGGCGTTTGGGAACAGTTGCAAGCCACAATCCGGCTTGGGGGAACTCCTAGCGGCAGCCCCTACCGTGTTTTGCGTTGGCGCGAAGGATTTTACTAACAGGCCCTTTTGACACCGATGGCGATAACACTTAACAACACCATACAAAACGTCCGCTTCAGATTTGCGAACGGCCCCGCCAGTCAATTCTTCAAGTGGTGGGGAGAAGAACTTCGCAATGCGCTGCCATCCCAGTTGCGCGAACGCATGCAATATGCCCGCCGCAAATTACTGATCCAGGCGAATGACCGGGAAATCGTATTCAGCATAGATAACGCAAAATCGATCCAGTCCCTGGATACGGTTGCCACTGACCAGGATCTGCAGTTGCAGCAACAACGGCTGCGGGACATTCTGCAGCAGCACGAACTGGCCGGAGTGGGGCGCGATCTGCTGCTCTCGGAAGATGTTGTCCTGCATACCAGGGTAACCATGCCGCTTGCTGCCGAAGCCAACCTCAGGCAGGCGCTGGCTTATGAAATGGACCGGCACACGCCTTTCCGGGCCGAAGAGGTCTTCTTCGGTTGGCGGGGATTGAGCCGTGACCGGGAAGCCGGTCAGCTTCATTTCGAGCTGTACGTGACGCCGCGCGAGGCGGTGGAGGCACAGGTTGACAGGTTAAAGCGGCTGGGTCTGGCGCCTACGGGTGTGGATGTCGCCGGTCCCGACGGTCCGTTGGGGATGAACCTGCTGCCCGAGGCCTTGCGTTTTAACCTGGTTAACCAGCAGGCCCGGTTGAATTGGACGATTGCGGCGGTCACGCTATTCCTGCTGGTATTTGTCATGGCGCAGTCACTGTGGCTGCGCGAGCACCAGGTAAATGTCCTCGGCGCGGCCATCGACGATGTGCGGGCCGAGGCCCAGGCGGTTCAGCAGATCCGCAAGCAGATCGATGATGCGAGTGAGGCGGCCGGTTTTTTACAGGTGCGCAAGATCGAGAATGGCTACAAGGTCGAGATGCTCGCCGAAATATCCCGCATTCTGCCGCAGGACACCTTTCTCGATCGCTTGTCAATGCAGGCAGGCACTGTCCAGATGCAGGGTAAATCGGGGAATGCCCAAAGCCTGATCGAATTGATCAATGTATCCCCCTATTTTGAAAATGCCTCTTTCCGCGGCCCTACGCGTCTGGACACCCGCAGCGGCAAAGAGATTTTTGACCTGAATGCCGAGATTACGACGCAGGGTGGTAACTGATGCAGGTCATACCGGATCAGCGCAACTCAAAGGCAACGGCATTGATGCTGTTGGTTATTGCACTATTGCTGGTGTATTTGCTGGTGTTTCACTGGTTTGTGTTGCGGCACGTGGATTATGCGGAAGAGATCAGTGATTTGCGTGAGCAACTGAGCCGTTTTCAATCCGTGGCTGCACAGCGGGAATCTTTACAGGCGCGGCTCGGCCAGATACGCAATTCGCAGAATGATGCAGGCCAGTTCCTGGAGTACCCGACCTTTGATGAAGCGGCGGCTGCCCTTTCCGGTAACATTGGCGATATGGTCCGCACCCAGGCCGATGATTCCTGCCAGATCGTCAGCCGTCAACCGGTGCGCCCGCGGGTCCAGGAGCGCTTTGAAAGGGTCACCGTCAATGTGCGCATGCGTTGTGACGCCGAGGATTTCCTGCCCATTCTATTTGCCATGGAAACCGGCATGCCGCTGATGCTGGTCGATGATTTGAATGTCATTCGACCGAGGACCAACAGACGCGTGCGGGGGCAGGAAGTGGAAGAACAAGGGGCGCTGGACATACGCTTCAACGTGTCAGGATACCTGAAATGAAGTGGCTGCAGGATAATCCCGTCGGCATGTTCCTGGCTGCGATCAGTGGTGTTTTCGTGCTGCTTGCGCTGGCTATGGCCATCGTCTGGAACCTTCCGGTTTCGGTGGAAACGGCGGGGGCGGAAACAGAACCCACCACTGGCGGGCAGGCTGATTTGGCCGTTCGCCCGGTCGGCGCCTTGAGCGATTACCGTGTCATCAACGAAAAACCGGTGTTCAATGAATCACGCCAGCCAGTCATCGCAGATCTCGATGACGACCTCCAGGCTGACGATACCACGATAGAAATCAAGGGTGCGCCGGCTGTCAGGTTGACCGGTGTCGTTATCACGCCAAGTGCACGGATCGCGTCGCTGACGCCCACCGACCAAAATCTCGAAGCCGTCATGGCGCGTGAAGGGGAGTCACTGACAGGTGAATATGTGGGATGGCGCGTTGCCGCAGTGAGTCCGCGTATCGTTGTGCTGGAGTCACGGGATGGCCAGTCCCTTGAGCTCGAACTGCAGGTTCACGACGTTAAAATAGAGCAGCCTCCGCCGATCGTGACTACGAACCCGGTTGTCGAGGCGCTGGCCGGTGGGCAGGTTGAAACGGCTGAGGGAGCTGAAGGGGCTGAAGGGGATGATGAGCCATTGAGCAGGGCGGAGCAGATTCGCCAGCGGATTGCCGAGAGACGGGAGGAATTGCGTCTTGAACAGGAAGCACAGCAGTCCCAGGCCGGAACGCAGGCAGGAACTCAGGTCGAAACCGCCGGCCAGCCGGCCAAACCTTCTGACTACCAGAGTGCGATTCGCGCAATGATGAAAAATAAGAGTAAGGATCAAGGCAGTAATGATAAAGAAGATGGATAGAGCGCAAATTACCGGGAGTGCTACCAGATGAAATCACTGATTTATGCTGTGGCAATTCTGCTGCTGGTCAACAGTTGCGCGACGACAGACGCGCCCGTAAAGCGTGAACCTGACCACCAGCGCCTGAACAAATCGGCACAGGAAAAACCCGAAGAGCCGATTTTCACGACCCCGAGAAACGCTTCCCAGGCGGGTGGAGTTGAAGCTGTCGAGTTAAGGGTGGGCGAGACCCCGTTCATCAACGAGAGCGCGGCGAGACGAAAACTCAGCAGCGTTTCCGCAGACGGTGAGATCGTGTTGAATTTCGAAGGTGAGTCCCTGCAATCGGTTGTCCACACCATTCTCGGTGAGGTGCTGCAGGAAACTTTCGTGATCGGCCCGGGCGTCAGCGGGCAGGTGACGTTTTCAACTTCCAAACCCGTGTCGCGTGATCAGTTGATGCCGATTCTCGAACTGCTGTTGCGCTGGAACGGCGCCGCGATGGTTTTCACTGAAGGCCGTTACCATATCCTGCCCGTTTCTGACGCTGTCCGTGGCACACTCGTGCCAGTGCTCAGCAGAGAAAGTATCGCCATGGGTTACGAGGTCCGCGTGATCCCGTTAAAGTACATCGGCGCGCTTGAAATGGCCAAGATACTCGAGCCTTACGTGCGTGACGGCGCGATGGTCAAGGTTGACCCGCTCAGGAGCATGATATTCCTGGCCGGCACCCAGGAAGAATTGCGCAACTACCAGCAAACCGTGGATATCTTCGACGTGGACTGGCTGGCCGGAATGTCCGTTGGTATCTATCCGCTGCAGACGGTCGATGTGGAATCCATCACCGCCGAACTGACCAATATATTTGGCATGGATGCGGAATCACCATTGGCCGGCATGTTCCGTTTTGTGCCGCTGGAGCGCCTGGCGTCGGTGATGGTTATCACGCCGCAGCAGGCTTATCTCGAGAAGGCCCGCGAATGGATCGAGACGCTCGATCGCGGCGCCGCCGGTTCGGGTGTGCAGTTGTATGTCTACCGCGTCAAGAACCTCGAGGCGCAAATACTGGCAGACTACCTGTCGCAGTTGTTTGGCGGGCAGGCGTCAGCGCCCCGTCAGGACACCAGGCGCGGCACGCTGGCGCCGGGCCTGCAGGAGGCGCAGAGGAGTTCGATCAGCGATTTCAACCAAAACCGGCAAGAGGCCAATGTCCGCGGACTGCAGGATAACCGCGGCACCGGCAGCGTGGTTTCAACCGAGGAGGGCGAAATACGCATCACGTCGGTTGTCGAGACCAATTCCCTGCTGATCCAGGCAACCCAGAATCAGTATTCATCCATCCAGGCGGCCATGGAGCGTATCGACCAGGAACCTTTGCAGGTCCTGATTGAGTCACAGATCCTGGATGTCGAACTGAACGAAGAACTGCAATTTGGTGTTAACTGGTACCTCACCAATAACCCGGACGCGGTTCCGCCGGACGGCGACGACCCGATCAGCACTGACTTTGATACCATGGCGTTTGGTGGCAGCACCAATTTTTTTGCCAACATCATCGGCCCCGTCGGCAATGCCTTCATGCAGGCGACCATCAGCGCGCTGGACAGTGTCACCGATGTCCGTTCGCTCGGCGCGCCTTCACTGCTGGTGCGTAACAACGCCACGGCGACCATCACGGTGGGTACGCAGGTGCCGGTACAGTCCTCCAGCATATCCACCGGTAACGATAACGTGGTCAGCAGCGCGCAATACGTTTCCACGGGCGTGACCCTGACCGTGACGCCGCGCATCAACCCGGGTGGCCTGGTGTATATGGATGTGACCCAGGAGGTCAGCCGCCCCGGCGCGAGGGACCCTGATATATCGGAGAGCGGCAACCCGCCGATCAATAACAAATCGGTCACCAGCCAGGTGGCCGTGCAGTCCGGGCAAACCATATTCCTGGGCGGACTGATTTCCGAACAATCGAGCAAGGGTCGCACCGGCGTGCCGTACCTGAACCGGATCCCGCTCTTGGGCCGCCTGTTCGGGAGCACGACGAAATCCACGGCCCGCAGTGAGACCATCGTCATGATTACGCCAACGGTGATTGAAAACACCAATGACCTGAAAGCGGTCAGCGACGACATCCGTGTTGAATTCATGAAGGTCCCCCCCATCGAGCATGCCACTTTGCACAAACAGGAATAACCCAGATGAAGTATTTTTCAATCAAGCGCTACGTGAAGCCACTGGCCGTGCTAGGCAGCGTGTTGCTGTTGTCGGCCTGCGCAGCGACTGACGAGCAAGCTGACAGTAATGCAGAGAGTATCGAGGCCAGTATCGAAGACCGGGCAAACGGTCGCTGGGCCGCGCTGTTCAGAAATGATATCGAAGCCGCTTACGCGTACCTGACGCCGGGTTACCGGTCCAGCGTCTCGCTGGTGCAGTACGAGCGGGCGCTGGCTTTCCAGCAAGTGCAATGGACGAGTGCAAGCTACGTTGACAGCAAGTGCGAGGAAACCACCTGCGAGGTCAAGCTCCTGGTCGGTTTCACTGTAAATAACGCATTGCCTGGTGTAAGATCTTACAGCGGTACGCAACATGTGGATGAGACGTGGGTTCTGGTTGAGGGCAATTGGTACATGGTGCCCCCGCAATAATGCCAGGCTTCGTAATAATATGCTGATTCATATATTGCCTTGATACCTGATATATCGTAAGATTGCCGTGCAATTTTGCGTAAACTGTGTGTTTTGGCCGCCAGCCCGGCGACTTTTTCACACGCAATTAACTTATATATAAGCCCTGTGTACACAATAGGAGTGTTGTAATGAACAGAAAAAATCTAACAGCAGCAGTACTTGCAGGACTGGCGGGAGCCGCCGGAATCGTAAGTTCGGCTCAAGCAGTCAATATTAATCCCGATGGCCTCGGCCAGGTTCTGATTTACCCGTACTACACCACCAACAACGAAACCGTCACGCTTCTGTCGGTGGTCAATACCTCTGAAAACGCGAAAGCCGTCAAGGTACGTTTCACTGAAGGCCAGAACACCCGCGAAGTTCTTGACTTCAACCTGTACATGTCAGCTTACGACGTTTGGACAGCATCACTTTCCATGAATGCAGATGGGAATCCTGAGATGCAGACGAACGACACCAGCTGTACCGTTCCTTACATTTACGCCATGGGTGGCAAGCAGGAGTTCCTGCCATACGCCCTGACCGATGGTGGTTCTAAGAGTCTCGCCCGTACGACCGAAGGTCATTTCGAAATGATCGAAATGGGTACGCTTGTTGATGAAGATGCAAATTCCGCTATAGCCGCAACACACGTTAACGGCGTGCCGAAAGATTGTGCCCAGTTGGTCGAAGCATGGACCGATCCGGATGACACAAAGTCAGATGACGAAGGTTACTGGCTGATGGATCCGTTCTACGACTTGCGTGCTCCGAGCGGTGGCTTGTTCGGTGGTGCGGCCCTCATCAATGTTGGGCTTGCCAACATGGTCTCCTATGACGCAATCGCTATCAACGGTTTTGCGACCACAGTAGACGCAAACGAT
>JBFZEL010000088.1:0-3130 GCA_041306925.1 Lysobacterales bacterium | reverse complement strand
ACCGAAAATTTGACCAAGGTAAGGACGTAAGTAAAGACATCGACCTTACCAAAGCGCGTCGCCCGCTACAGCGTCAAAAGCGGGTCAACGTGGATTTTCCGACCTGGATGATTCATGGCCTGGATCGCGAAGCCATGCGTGTGGGTGTAACCCGGCAATCCATTATCAAAATTTGGCTTGCTGAGCGTCTTGAGCACTTGGCAACTAACAAGCCATCAAACACGGACGCCGACGATGCCGGTGCCGGTTAATTTAGACGTTAGCCACGTCTCGAAGATTGTTTCTTTATCAGACCGATAACCCCCACTGGTGAAACGGACACAACTGAGGCAAACTTACCGCCATTCAAGACCGGAGCACCGGCAATAATAGCCACTGGCGGGAGAGGGAACTTGCGGATTATCAGAACGGCCACATTGCTCGCTGCGTTGCTGCTTGGCCCGGCGTTGCCGGTTTTGCTGCAGGCTTCCCAATTTACCGGGCTCAAGGGCGATCCCGGTTTGCGTTCGGCCTCGGCCATGGTCATCGACGCCAGCGGACAGGTCATCTACAGCAAGGATGTCGATACCATCCGCCCCATCGCATCCATCACCAAGCTGATGACCGCCATGGTGGTGCTCGATTCCGGTCTCGACCTGAACGAAAAAATCACCGTGAGCAGGGATGACCGCGACCTGGTGCAGCAAACCGGTTCGCGTCTCGAGTACGGCGCCAGCCTGAGTCGCCGCGAGATGATCATGCTGGCCATCATGTCCTCTGAAAACCGCGCGGCCACCGCGCTGGGCCGCAATTTTCCGGGTGGCACAAAGGCCTTCGTTGCAGCGATGAACAACAAGGCCGTCAAACTCGGCATGAGCAACAGCCACTTTTCCGACCCCGCCGGTCTGCACGTTGAAAACCAGTCCACCGCCCGCGATCTGGCCAGCATGGTCAAGGCGGCAGAAGCTTACCCGTTGATCAAAGAGGCCAGCACCACCACGCACCTCGAGGTACACCCCTTCCCCGGACGCGGGGCGCTGGCTTACAACAACACCAATCGCCTGCTGAAAAACGCGTCCTGGGATATCGCCCTGAGCAAGACCGGCTATATCAACGAATCCGGGCGCTGCCTGGTAATGCAGGCCGACATCGCCGGCGAGCGGGTTTCCATCGTGTTATTGAATTCCTTCGGCAAACTGACACCGTTCGGCGATTCCAACCGTCTGCGCGACTGGTTGCTGGCGAGCAGTTGAGCTAAGACAGACCAGCCCGGTGAGCCTGCAAAACTTACAACTGCGATCTTTGGTCAAGGCAGACAACACGCTCGAACTCTCGCTGCATGAATACGCGATGCCCCAACCTGGCCCGGACGAGGTGATCGTCAGGGTCGAGGCAACGCCGCTCAACCCTTCCGATCTTGCGCTGCTGCTCGGTCCTGCGGATATCGGCAGCTTGCGGGTCAGCGGCGGTCCCGATCGGCCGGTGGTCACGGCTGATATCCCGGACATGTTCACGAAAATGGTCGCTGCAAGGCGGGGACAGTCCCTGCCGGCAGGCAGCGAGGGTGCGGGCACGGTGATTGCGGCCGGTTCATCCGACGCCGCGCAGGCGTTGCTGGGGAAAACCGTCGGGATGGCCGGTGGCGAAATGTATGCGCGTTACCGCCTGATAAGCACGAGGGCGTGTCTGCCCTTGCCCGCAGGCACCACCGCCATCGATGGCGCGTCCTGTTTTGTAAACCCGATGACCGTGCTCGGCATGGTCGAGACCATGCACGCGGAAGGTCACAAGGCACTGGTGCACACCGCGGCGGCCTCCAACCTCGGTCAAATGCTGAACCGCGTCTGCCAGGAGGATGGCATCGAACTGGTCAATATCGTGCGCACGGCGGAACAGGCAGAACTGCTGAAACACCTCGGTGCACAATATGTCTGTAATTCCAGTAGCGATGACTTCACCGCTGAGTTGACGGCTGCGCTGGCGGCCACCGGCGCAACGCTGGCATACGATGCAACCGGCGGGGGCCGGCTGGCCAGCAAGATCCTGACCTGCATGGAAGCGGTGGCCGCTGCTGCAATGACCGAATACAACCGCTACGGGTCGGACGTCTACAAGCAGGTTTATGTTTATGGCTTCCTCGACCGCAACCCGACCACGCTGAACATCAACTATGGTTTTTCCTGGGGCATGGGCGGCTGGTTGCTGACGCACTTTCTGCAGAAAGCCAGCCTGCCGAAAATGCTGGCCATGCGGGCCAGGGTAGCGTCCGGGCTCAGGACGACCTTTGCGAGTCACTACAGCCGCGAGATTTCCCTGCTGGAGGCATTGAGCGTTCCCGTTATCACGGCGTACGCCAGGCAGGCCACCGGTGAAAAGTACCTGATCAGACCCCAGCTTTAGCCGTTAGCGAATCAGCGGGATCTGACCCGACCCCGCATTTTTCCAGCGCATTTACATTTTCACCACGCCCTTGCTGCTTCACCCCGTCCGGTCTTGCGCGTCTGCGGCATAATGGTGCAGGGCTGCATCGTGATGCAGCAAGGCTTGACCCCGTGCACACCCGCTCGATCCTATCCTTCTGTAAATTAAGCACATAATGGCATGGCTTTGTTCTTGCATAGTTTAACTCCGTGGCAGAACCTGGCGGCAGGCAGCTCAAACCCGGGTTGCACCCCTACTGCAGCAATCATGGAGATAAGCAATGTTAAAAAAAGCGCTGGGAACCGGAGTGGTCTTGTTGGGTACATTACATTTTCAGACTGCGATCGCGGAAAATTTTTCTGCCAACCTCGGCTTTAACAGTGAGTACGTTTTCAGGGGTATCCCGCAAAACTCATCATCGGCCTTTGCAGGTCTGGACTGGTCGAAGAGTGGTTTTAACCTGGGCGCGTGGACAGCCGATGTCGGCGATGGTCTCGAAGTCGACTTATACGGCGGTTACCGTGTTGAAGCAGGTGACTTTGGCTTCTCCCTGGGTGGCACATGGTATACCTATACCGGGGATTTTGATGAGGACTACCTGGAAGCGAATGTCGGGGTCTCATGGAAGTTTCTAGCGTTTGCCGCGGCCTTTGGCGAGTATGACAGCGACCCGAAACAGAACTACCAGTTCTATTCTGTGACGGCCAGTCACAAAGGGTTTTATGGCACG
>JBFZEL010000087.1:0-8643 GCA_041306925.1 Lysobacterales bacterium | reverse complement strand
GCGCTGACCGATGGCCGAAACCAGCAGGTCGCACTCGATTTCCGTTTCGGTGCCCTCGACCGTGACCATCTTGCCGCTGCTCCAGTCGGTTTTGATGACCCGCACGCCCCTGGCCCGGCCGTCGTCACCCAGCAGCACTTCCACCGGCAGCAGACCGGGTCTGATTTTCACGCCCTCCTGGGTCACGTGTTCGACTTCCGTCTTCGTCGCCGGCATGATCTCGGCGGACTCGCGCGAGATCAGCGTGACATCAGCGCCCTGGCGCTGGGCGACCCCGGCCACGTCGTGCGCAACGTAGCCCATGATGATGTTTTCAGGCCGGTCGTGTTCGCGCTTGTGTTCGATATGACCCAGGCGGCGGGCGACCGCGGCCACGTCCATCGAGGTATCGCCGCCACCGACGACCAGCACCTTGCCGGCCGTATGTTTCAGCCGGCCGTCGTTGAATGCCTGCAGGAATGCCACGCCGCTGATGACATTCGGCGCATCGCCGCCGGGCACGGGTAAAGCCATGCCCGACTGGGCGCCGAGCGCGATGAACACGGCATCGTATTGCGCGCGCAGGTCGGCAAAGGCAATGTCCTTGCCGATGCGCGTATTGGTGCGGACTTCGACGCCAAGATCGAGGATGCGCTGGATTTCGCTGTCCAGGACCTGGTCCGGGACGCGGTAGCCGGGGATGCCGTAACGCATCATGCCGCCGAGCTTTTCCTGTCTTTCATAGACGGTGCAGGCGTGGCCCATGCGGCGCAGGTGATAGGCGCAGGCAAGACCGGCGACGCCGCTGCCGATGACCGCGACCTGCTTGCCGGTGTCGGGGCCGGCAGCAGGCAGTTTCAGACCGTGCTCGAGGGCGTAGTCGCCGATAAACTGCTCGACCGCATTGATACCGACGTGGTCCTCGACCTCGTTGCGGTTACAGCCGTCTTCGCAGGGCGCGGGACAGACCCTGCCCATGATGGCCGGGAACGGGTTGGCGGCGGTCACGCGCTTGAACGCGTATTCCTGCCAGGGCATGCCGGCGGGTGGTTTTTCGATACCGCGCACGATGTTCAGCCAGCCACGGATATCCTCGCCCGACGGGCAACTGGCCTGGCAGGGCGGGGCCCGGTGGACGTAGGTCGGGCACTTGTGCGAATGATCGGCATCGAAGATCTCTTCCACCCAGGGACGGGGCGCGTGGTCGCCGTCCTTGAAGCGGCGTTTGGTCAGAAGTTTTTCATTCATTGCTGTGTGTTCCAATCGTTGGTTTTGTGTTCCAGCACAATGGCGTTCGAAACCAGTTGGTGCAGGCTGACGATCCGGTCCATGCCGATGCCGTACTTCGGCATCACCTTGGAAAATTGCGATTTGCAGATCGCGCAGATCGCGGCCATGTGCGTGACCCCGCGTTCCTCGATGACCTCCTGCAGCGCCTGCATCCGCGGCGTCGCGCCCTTGGTGCGGATTTCCAGCAGGTCATCGGTCAAAAGGCCACCGCCGCCGCCGCAGCAAAACGTGCTTTCCCTGATGGTGTCGGCGGCCATGTCGACAAAGTTGTTGCAGACCGCACGGATGATGGCACGCGGGATCTCGAACTGCCCGCCGGGGCTGTCACCCATTCGCGATGCCCGCGCGACGTTGCAGGAGTCGTGAAACGTCACGGTCATGTGGTCGTTGGCGGATTTGTCCAGCGTGAGCTTGCCTTGCTGGATCAGGTCCCAGGTGAATTCGCAGATGTGCTGTGGCACGGGGTAGCGCGGGTCGAGGAAATCAAACGGCCCGGCCAGCGTGTTCATGAAGCTGTAGGCGACCCGCCAGGCGTGTCCGCACTCACCGAAGATGATGCGTTTGACACCGAGGTCCTGGGCGGCTTTCCTGATGCGTTCTGCGATCATTTTCATCTGCTCGTAGGAACCGATGAACATCGCGAAGTTGGCGGCCTCCGATGCATAGGAACTGATGGTCCAGCTGATGCCCGCCTGGTGAAATACCTTGGCGTAACCGATCAGTCCGTCGACGTGCGGTTCGGCGAAGAAGTCGGCGCTGGGTGTTACCAGCAGGATATCCGCGCCCTTGACGTTAAGCGGCAGTTTGACCGCCACACCGGTCTCCTCCTCGATGTCCTCCTCGAGACCTTCCAGCGTGTTTTGCAGCGCAGCCTCGGGCAGGCCCAGGTTATTGCCGATCCTGTGCACCTTGCCGATGATTTCGTTGCTGTATTTCTGGCCCTTGCCGATGTGGTCCATGATCTCGCGCGCGGCCATCGAGATCTCGGCGGTATCGATGCCGTACGGGCAATAGACCGAACAACGGCGGCACTGCGAGCACTGGTGGAAGTAGCTGTACCAATCGTCCAGCACCTCTTTGGTCAGGTCTTCGGCGCCGACGAGGCGCGGGAAATACTTGCCGGCAAAGGTGAAATAACGGCGGTAGATTTTACGCAGCAGGTCCTGGCGCGCGACCGGCATGTTTTTCGGGTCGCCCGTGCCGAGGAAGTAATGGCATTTGTCGGTGCACGCCCCGCATTTGACGCAACCGTCCATGTAGACCTTGAGGGCCCGCGACTTCTGCAGCAATTCGCCAAATTTTTCAATTGCCCTGGCCTGCCAGTCGTCGACCAGTTCACCGGGAAACCCCAGCGCTTGCTGGTGGGCCGGGGCCGCGACGAAAGGCGCTGAGCCCTTCATCACGCCGGGCTTCAGCGCGGGTATCTGAAACAGGGTGTTGATCGGGATGATGTCGTAGTCGGCCATCGGCTATTCACCCCCGGCAGCGGGACGATTGGCGTCCAGCGCAGCCGCCCACGGCGCGAGATGGCGTTTCTCGCGCGGGTTATCCACCTGGTTGCGGCCCGGGCTGAAGAACACCCCGGGTGCGTGCAGCAATTTCGAAACCGGGAACACCAACATCAATATCAGCACCAGGCTGAGATGCACCAGCAGCAGCGGATCGGCCGGCAGGGGCTGCCAGTTGAAATGGAGCAGACCCAGTGCGAAGGCCTTCAGCGCAACGATGTCGGTGTGCGCTGCGTACTTCATCAGCAGGCCGCTGGCGGCAATCCCGATCATCAGCATCAGCATCAGGTGGTCCGATGGCCCGGAGATGTAGCGGATGCGTTCAACCAGGAAGCGCCGCCCCCACAGGGCAAACAGCCCGGCCAGCATGGCAAACCCCGCGTACGTGCCAAACGGCTGGATCCAGGTCACCCAGGTCCAGACCGGCTGGGTGAAATACCTCAGGTGACGCAAGACGACGAGCAGCATGGCGGCATGAAATACCCAGCCAAACAGCCAGGTCCACTTGTTGGCCTTGAACAGGCTCTCGAACAGCGCGACTTCCCGGAACATGCGCAGCACCACGCCCCTTCGTGTCACGGGGGCGGGTGTCGTCGGGATTTTAAGCGGCGCCGGTGTGCGTGCGTAAAGCTGGATTCGATAGACCAGGCCGACGACGAACACCGCCGCGGCCAGGTAAAACAATATCCCGAAAATCGTGCTCAGCACGCGTGCTCCTCTGCCCTGTTCATTGGGGTCAGCGCCGGGGCGCCAACCTGTTACAGCGGTTAGACCTGTTAGACACAGCCCGTCGGTTTTGGCAAACCGGCAATTTTGCAAGCCTGTTTTGCCGGGCCGTAGGGGAATAGTTCATAGAGGTACTTGCTGTTGCCCTTGTCGGGACCCAGCGAGTTTTTGACCGCCTTGGTCAGTACGCGAACCGCCGGGGCAATCTGGTATTCCTCATAATAGCTGCGCAGGAAATTCACCACTTCCCAGGCGTCGTCGGTCATTGCTATGTTTTCATGCTTGGCAATCAGTTCCGCCAGGTCCTTGTTCCATTTGCTGATATCAACCAGGTAACCTTCTTCGTCGGCCTCGTAGACAACGCCGTTGAGTTCATATGCCATGATCTGCTTTTTCCTTTTTTAAAAAACCAATTACAACCAGGATTGGGCCACGTCGTGCTCAACCACCAAATCGACAAAACCGGCGTAATCGACGACGACAATCCCGTCGATCAGTGAGACGTCGGTCAGACCCCGCGCAGCGACATCGGGTCCGAGTACGTAAAATTTCAATTTGTTCATCGCCCTGATGACCGCTTCCGCGGAGGCGGCATGCCGCATCGCGGCATAGACACCGTCCTCGATCAGCAAAACGGAACTCCCGGCCGTCGCCAGGCGCAGACAGCTGTCCAGCGCGTTCCTGTCAAACGGGGACTTGTTGATCAAATGCAGCATCCTGCTCATGAGCTTATCACCACGTCCTGTTGCGCCATGATCTCGCGCAATTTATCCGCGGCGATCACCTCTACCGGGATGACAAGATCCCCGGCGGTCAGACCGCGCTTCTCGAGAGACTCTTTTTCGACGTATATTTTTTCCACGTCGTAATCATCGAGCGCCCGGTAAGTCTTGGAGAAGTTCTTCATGCCGATAGCGGTGGTATCCTGGTTTTTCTTCAACTGGTAAACACCGTCATCGACAAATACCACGCTGACATCCTGGTCGAAGGCGGCCGCGATCAGCACGACTTCGAGGCATTCCAGCGCGTAGATCGTGCCGTAGGGCGCGCGCCGGTTGACGTACATGAAACGCTTGACGACCTCCGGGCCATCCTGTTCTTCCCATGGTTCCATTCAATACCGCTCCTTCAATCGCCGAACACGACCAGGCGGTCGTTCTGGATACCCGCCTCGACCAACTGGCCGAGACCGGAAATACGGAAACCCTCCTGCAGCACCTGTTCCTTGATGCCGCGGCGCAGGGCTGCGGCGATACACACGACCAGGTCGACGCCATGTGTTTTTGCCAGCTCGGCCCACAGGGCGACCAGGTTGCGGTCGTCGCTCTGCGGTTCGGACAGGCGGTTGGAGTTGTTGACCCCGTCGTTGTAAAAAAACACACGCGACACCTGGTGGCCTTTTTCAATCGCCGCCAGCGCAAACCGGTAGGCGCTGTCGGAGGCCTGGTGGGTAAACGGCCCTTCGTTGATCAGGATGCCAAATTTCATAAGCTTGAATCCACCATTGCGGGTTGTCAGAAATGCAGGTGCGTCGAGGCGTTCAGGCTTGCACGCGCACCGCGCCAGTCATCGATCTGGTGCCTGGTAAAGGCCAGCCCGGTCATCTCGAAAAAGCGTGGCCAGCCAATCCGTTCGATCCATTCGCCCAGGCGCTCCCAGGCCTTGCCGTCTTCCTTGTAGGCGTAAAGTATGCGCTTGACGATGTCGGCCACCTCGGGCCAGCGCGGCGGGTTATTCGGCAGGTTGGCGGCGACCAGCTTGTGAAAGGTCGGTTTCGAACGCGCGTTGGAGTGCTTGCCGCCGACCCAGATGGCGAGCTTGGTCGAATCCGGCCCGTTGATCTGCATCGGCGGACAGGGCGGGTAACAGGCGCCGCAACAGATGCATTTCTTCTCGTCGACTTCGAGCGACGGCTTGCCGTTGACCATCGCGGGCCGGATCGCGGCCACCGGGCAGCGCGCCACCACCGCCGGGCGTTCACAGACGTTGGCCACCAGGTCGTGGTTGATTTTTGGCGGTTTGGTGTACTGCACATTGATCGCAATGTCACCCTGTCCACCGCAGTTGATCTGGCAGCAGGAGGTCGTCATGCGCACCCGGTTGGGCATTTCCTCGTGGGTGAACTCGTGCACCAGTTCGTCCATCAGCGACTTGACCACGCCGGAAGCGTCTGTACCCGGGATATCGCAGTGCAGCCAGCCCTGGGTGTGGGAGATCATCGACAAGGAATTGCCGGTGCCGCCGACCGGGAAGCCCGCCGCGTTCAGCCTGGCGATCAACGGCCCGGTCTTGTCGGCGGAAGTGACCATGAACTCGGCGTTGCTGCGGGTGGTGAAACGGATGTGGCCGTCGGCAAACTCATCCGCGAGATCACATAATTTGCGGATGGTATAAACGTCCATCTGCCGCTGGGTGCCGGCGCGGACCGTCCAGATCTCGTCGCCGTTTTTGGCAACGTGGTGCAGCACGCCGGGTCTCGGCCGGTCGTGCCAGGCCCAGTTGCCATAGTTGGCCTTAAGGGTCGGGTGCATGTGCGGAAAAGGATCCGGAACGCCGTGTTCGTCGGGTCTGCGTGGGGTTACTGGGTTATTCATCTGCTGATTCCTCTGCTGCGCAATCGTTCTTGCTGCTACTTGGCTGCGGCCATGGCCTGTTTGTGTTCAAACCATTTCGCGGCTTCAATGTCCCAGTCGTCGGTGCGGACATACGAACTGGTGCGCGGGTGGTTGACCATGTTGGGGTCGACAGGAATATCCAGTGCTTCGAGGAAATTGGCCAGGCCGATACGGTCGATGGTTTCGCCGATGCGTTCGTGTTCAAGCGCGTTCTCGGCGAAAAATTCAACCACCTCCTCGGTGAACGCGATCAGCTTTTCATAATCCTCTTCACTCTCGAGTTTCATGAACGGGATGATGACCGTGCCCATCAGGTCACCGATCTTGAGCGATCGTTTGCCGCCGATCAGGATGGTGACGCCACGGTCCTTGCCGGGAGACAGGGCCTTGGTCATGACATTGATACAGTGCATGCAACGCACGCAACTCTTGTTGTCGACGTCGAGCGTGTCGTCGTCGTTGAGGCTCAGGGCGCGCGTCGGGCAGTGCGAGATGACGGTGTCGATCATCTGTTTGCGGCCGACCCGGGCCACGTGTTCCCTGACCTTCTGCTGGTCCACCTGCATTTCGTCCCGCCAGGTGCCGATCACGGCGAAATCCGCGCGGTGGATGGCGTTGACACAATCGTTGGGACAACCGGAGAACTTGAATTTGAACTTGTAGGGCAGTGCCGGACGGTGCATCTCGTCGAGCAGGTTGTTGATGATGCCGCGGTGCGCCTTGACCTCGTCATAGCACGACTGTTCACAACGGGCGTGGCCCACGCAACTCATCGAAGTGCGTAAAGCCGGTCCGGCGCCACCGAGGTCCAGACCGATCTTGTTCAGTTCGTCGAAGGCCGGTTGGACCTTTTCGGTCTTGCAGCCCTGGAACATGATGTCACCCGACTGGCCGTGCAATGCGATCAGACCCGAACCGTGTTCTTCCCAGATGTCACACATGTCGCGCAGCAACTTGGTTGAATAATGCATACCGGCGGGTGGCTGGACGCGCAGCGTGTGGAATTCCGAGGATTCGGGGAATTTCTCTGCGACTTCCGAGAAGCGGGGTATGACGCCGCCGCCATAGCCAAACACGCTGACCGTGCCGCCCTTCCAGTAGCCCTTGCGGTTTTCATAGGAATGTTCAAGCTGGCCCATCAGGTCCTTCATCATGTTGGCGTTCGGTTTGTCGCCGTCATCGGCCAGGCGTTGCAGACCCTCGACAAAGCTTGGCCAGGGTCCGCTTTTGAGTTCGTCCAGTAACGGTGTAGGGTGTGTTTTTTTTGTCATGACGGCTCCATAAATTCTGTAATGGGTAATGCTTGCACTGTTAGATTTTCAGCGCCGGGTTGGCTAACAGAAGCACACCTTAAGTATAGCCAAGCAGGTAAAAAATGCCGTTAAACCGTTGGTGATCTGCCATGAAGTTCAGATGGCGGACGACTAACATATTGGCTATATTAGAAATTCATGATATTTGAATTTCATATTTAATTCCAGCGGGATTGGTTACCGTGAAAAGCGTGGCGCGCAACAATGGCTTTTGGCAGGACGACCGCTACCGGCAGTGGCGGCACAACAGGCTGCGGTTCTACCCGCAAAGCGTGGCTGAAATATGCGTGCCGATCAACGCGTTGCTTGAGGTGACAGCGGCGCAGAAAATGGCGATTGGCAAGGCTTGCGGGCGCGCGAACATGGCCATTTACCAGTGCCGGGATGCGTCGGTCGAGCGCGCTTCCATCATCGCGTTCGCCGCGCAATTCGGCCTGACCCGTCTCGATCACCACCTGTGCGCCAACACCGATGGCGTGGCGGAACTGTCGGTGGCGCACGATGGCGTCCGCAGCGGTTACGTACCCTATTCAAACAGCAGCCTGAGCTGGCACACCGACGGTTATTACAACGACCCCGGACACAAGGTCAACGCGGTCGTCCTGCATTGTGCGCAAAGCGCGCTTTCCGGCGGTGAAAACGCCCTACTCGACCCGGAACTGGCCTACATCCGGCTGCGCGACGAGAACCCGGGCTTCATCACGGCATTTGAGCACCCCGAATGCATGACGATCCCGGCCAACACCGCTGGCGGGGCTGAAAGCCGGCCCGCACTGAGCGGACCGGTGTTTGCATACGGCGCCCGCGGTGAACTGCACATGCGTTACAGCGCGCGCAAGAAAAACATCCGCTGGCGTGATGACCCGTTGACCACCGCCGCGCGGGACTTTTTGTCCGACCTGCTCAATGATAAAAATGGCCCGGTGCTGCGTTACCGCCTGCAGGCGGGAGAGGGTCTGATCTCCAATAACGTGCTGCACGACAGGACCGCGTTCAGTGACGGTCAGGATCAACAGCGCCTGTTGTACCGCGCGCGTTTTTTCGACCGCATTGAAATTTAAACGACGTACAATAACGCAAGGCCCAGCCAGGACCCAGCCAGGAAAATGATCATGCAATCCATTGAAGTCAAACTCAGCGATATCATCATCCAGCACCCCGAAGTCAATTCATTTCCGGAACTGCTCGACAAGGTCCGGGCGATGACCTCGG
>JBFZEL010000086.1:0-7065 GCA_041306925.1 Lysobacterales bacterium | reverse complement strand
ATCTCGGGCCGCTCCTCCACCGACCTCGAAAGCCAGGAGGGCATCACCAATGCCGTCTTTGAAATTTTGCGCAATGCAAACACGATGAACCCCGCGCGGGAACCGGACGTGGTGGTGTTCTGGGGTGGGCACGCCATTGAACGCACGGAATACGACTATACGAAAAAAGTGGGTTATGAAACCGGTCTGCGCAAGCTGAACATTTGCACGGGTTGCGGACCGGGCGCAATGAAAGGCCCGATGAAAGGCGCAGCCATCGCCCACGCCAAGCAGCGTATTTCCGGCGGCAGTTATATCGGTATTTCAGAACCCGGCATCATCGCGGCAGAGTCACCCAACCCCATCGTCAACCAGCTGGTGATCATGCCGGACATCGAAAAACGCCTGGAGGCGTTTGTCCGCCTGGGTCATGGTTTCGTGGTATTTCCCGGTGGGGTTGGCACCGCGGAGGAGATACTGTTCCTGTTGGGTGTACTGCTCAACCCGGCAAATGCAGGTATGCCGTTTCCCTTTGTCCTGACCGGTCCCGCTGAATCTGCCGAATATTTTGCACAGATCGACGCGTTTATCGGTCTGACCCTCGGTGCAGAGGCACAGGCAAAATACCAGATCATCATCAACGATACTGAAAAAGTCGCCCAGACCATGGCTACGGGCCTGGTCCAGGTGAGAAATTACCGCAGGCAAAACCAGGACGCCTACTACTTCAACTGGTTATTGCAGATTCAACCGGAGTTTCAGCAGCCCTTCAACCCCAACCATGCGAACATGGCGGCCCTGCATCTGCACCGTGACCAGCCCAAGCATTTATTGGCCGCCAATTTACGCCGCGTTTTTTCCGGTATTGTCGCCGGGAATGTAAAACCGGAGACGATTAAATCCGTCCGTCAACAGGGTCCATTCCAGATCAATGGCGAAAAGGAAATCATGCTGGCACTGGATCGCTTGCTGGCGTCATTTATCGAGCAGAAGCGCATGAAATTACCGGGTGCGTTCTATAGCCCCTGCTACAAGATCGTGTCGTAGCTGGATTTTCCCCGGCAAGTTTTAACCGCGGTGCCCACTGATTTCACGGCGTGTCTCAGTAACAGACACACGCCGTGCCGCGGATGGATGATCCAGACCGTCAAAAGCCGCCTAATCTTTGCCCCAGCAAAACCGCGTCACCCATGTTCAATTCCACCACGCTTTTCAGCGTCCCGGGTGGCATCAACAGGATCACCGTCGAACCCATATTGAAGCGGCCCATCTCGTCACCCCTTGCGAGCGTGATGTCCTGATCCCGGTAGTCGTTGACCGTTACGTCCCTGTTCTTCGTTGGCGTTACTTCGCCGGCCCATACGGTTGCCGTGCTGGAAACCAGCATCGCCCCCACCAGCACCATCACCAATGGCCCGGATGAGGTTTCAAATACGGATATGACACGTTCGTTACGGGCGAACAGGCGCGGCACTTGCCGTACCGTGTAGGGTGCGACCGAAAACAGTCTGCCGGGCACATGGATCATACGCAGGAGACGACCGCCCATGGGCATGTGGATGCGGTGATAGTCTTTTGGCGAGAGGTAAATGGTAAAAAAGTGACCACCGGACAGTTGCTCGCAAACGGGGTCGCTGGCGAGCAGGTCCTGCAGCGAGTAATCCTTGCCCTTGGCCTGCAGGATAAGGTTTTCCCGCAGCACTCCGGATTCGCTGATCCTGCCGTCACAGGGTGAAAGCAATGCCCGCGGATCGGGGTCAAAGGTCCTGGCGCCGGGTTTCAGCGCACGTGTGAACCAGGCGTTGAAGCTGGGATAATCCGCCGGGTCGGGGGACAGGGCCTCAGCGTAATTGATGCCGGCGGTGCGGCTGATCAAGTGTATCAACAGGTTTTTGACCCAGCGGGTCTGGCAGCGCATCAGGGCGTAAACGATGCGTGACAGAAAATGCTGGGGCAGGATGTACTGCAAGCCTGCAAGCATGCGTTCAATGACTGGTTTCATTCTGAAAACCTTCGGCTGTGAAGAATCTTACGGCGTTCATGACAGTCAACTATAATGCCCTCCGGCTGACGCGTTGCATTGCCGTCTGACAAATGGCGGACCCGTGCTTACGCTGCACTACAACAGCCGCTATATTGCACCATGGATCAGCAGGTTTAACAGGACTTTTATGCAAACTGCCGAAGACTGGCTCGAGTATTGCGCCGGTGAAATGAAGCGTGCGGGCGTGTTCTTCGGTCATGGCACCGACAATGCACATGATGAGGCCGCCTGGATGCTGTTGCACGTGCTCAGGCAACCGCTGGATGGCAGTTTTACCCACTGGCAGGTGGTCCTCGACGAGGCCCAGCAGGAAGAGCTGAAGACCTTGCTGGGCCGCAGGATCAGCGAACGGCGCCCGCTCGCGTACCTGACGGGGGAGGCACGTTTCTGCGGCCTCGATTTTATCGTCACCCCGCAGGTCTTGATACCGCGTTCGCCGCTCGCGGAGCTGATCGTGGAGAAATTCTCGCCGTGGCTTGAACCGGAAGGGGGCGGCAGGGTTCTCGACATGTGCACCGGTGGCGGTTGTATCGCCATCGCGATGGCGGTGTACATGCCGGAATGCAGCGTGGATGCCGTTGATATCTCGCTGGAAGCACTCGCAATCGCCGCGCAAAATTCCACCCGTCATGCAGTGGCAGAGCGGGTCCGGTTGATACACTCGGACCTGTTTACCGCACTCGGGGAAACCACATACGACCTGATCGTCAGCAACCCGCCCTATGTCGCCGCCGAGGTATTTGCACAATTGCCGGCGGAATACAGGGCCGAGCCGTCCGCGGGACTGGTCAGCGGCAAAGACGGACTGGATATTGTGCTGAAAATATTGGATGCTGCACCGGGGTATCTGAAGCAGCGGGGTATCCTGGTCGTGGAAGTCGGTGAAAGCGCGCAGACATTGCAGGAAATATTGCCGCAGGTGCCGTTTTTCTGGCTGGATTTCGACGCCGGCGGCGACGGTATATTCCTGCTGGAGTATGATCAATTGAGCGCCTGTCGTGAGGACGTACGGGCGATTCTGGAGCACAGGAAAAATGTCTGATAACACCTTCGGACGGATATTCAGGATGACAACCTTTGGTGAAAGCCATGGACCGGCCATCGGCTGTGTCATTGACGGCTGTCCGCCCGGGCTTGCAATCGATGCCGGTTACATCAGTCATGAACTTGCACGGCGCGCCACCGGTAAGAGCAGGCACACATCGCAACGCAAGGAAAAAGACGATGTGCAGATACTTTCGGGTGTGTTCGAAGGTCGTACCACCGGCACGCCCATCGCTCTCCTGATCGAAAACACCGATGCCCGCTCGCGGGACTATACCGAAATCGCCGAGAAATTCAGACCGGGGCATGCCGATTTTACCTATTGGAAGAAATACGGCGTGCGCGATTACCGTGGCGGCGGGCGCTCATCCGCGCGCGAAACCACCATGCGCGTGGCGGCTGGCGCCATTGCCAGGAAATACCTGCATGAGCATTTTGGTATCGAAATACAGGGCTGGCTGGCCCAGCTCGGACCGATACGCACCGACCGTGTCATGGACATGGCGTGTATCGAGACCAATGCCTTTTTCTGCCCGGACGCCAGTGTCCTCTATGAACTGGAAAAATACATGGACAGGTTGAGAAAGTCCGGTGATTCCTGCGGCGCGAGGATTTCGGCGGTAGCACGCAATGTGCCGGCAGGCCTGGGCGAGCCCGTTTACGGCAAGCTGGATGCGGACCTGGCCGCGGCGATGATGGGTATCAACGCGGCCAAGGCGGTGGAAATCGGCGCCGGTTTCGATTGTGTTGAGCAATTGGGGACAGAACACCGCGACGAAATCACCCCCGACGGATTTTTGAGCAACCACGCCGGCGGCATCCTGGGCGGTATCTCCAGTGGCCAGGATATCCGCGTCAGCGTGGCATTCAAGCCGGCGTCCAGCCTGCGTATCCCGTGCAGGAGTATCGATATCCATGGCAATGCCGTGGAAGTGATCACCAAGGGCCGTCACGATCCCTGCGTGGGTATCAGGGCGACACCCATCGTCGAGGCCATGCTGGCGCTCGTTTTGATGGATCATGTGCTCAGGCAGCGGGCACAGAATGGATAAAATAAAGGATTGATGCAGTATGGGTAAAAAATTGAAGATAGCCGTGGTTGGCGCCACCGGCGCCGTGGGTGAGGCGATGCTGTCCATCCTGACGGAATACGGGTTCGGGGACGCCGACGTGCATGCCCTTGCGAGTGAGAAATCATTCGGCAAGGTCGTGGACTTCGGGCATCGCAAACTGCCGGTGGAAGTGCTGGCTGATTATGACTTCAGCGGAACCGATTTCGGCCTGTTCTCTGCCGGTGCCGGTATCAGCCTGAAGCACGTCCCGAGGGCGGCCAAGGCCGGCTGTACGGTTATCGACAATACCTCGGCCTTCCGGCTTGACGACAACATCCCCCTGGTCGTACCGGAAATCAATGGCGACCTGCTTGCAAACCTGCCGCCCGGCAGCATCATTGCCAACCCCAATTGTTCGACCATCCAGATGCTGATTGCAATTGCGCCGATTCATGCGATCGCCGGCATCGAGCGTATCAACGTGGCGACCTACCAGTCGGTTTCAGGCGCCGGCAGCGAAGGCCTGGAGGAACTGGCCCGGCAGACCATGGACCGTCTGAGTTTCAAGGAGGTCACGCCGTCCGTGTTTCCGGTGCCGATCGCTTTCAACTGCATACCGTCGATCGACACCGTGCAGGACAATGACTACACACGCGAGGAAATGAAACTGCACTGGGAAACGCGTAAAATCATGCGGGACGACGCCATCGGCGTGAACGCGACAGCGGTGCGCGTACCGGTGTTTTATGGACATTCCGAGGCGGTGCACCTGGAAACCGCCCGGGATGTCAGCATGCAGGCAGTGCGCGCAGCCATGCACAAGGCGCCGGGCCTGGTATTGATTGATGATACGGCGCCCAAGGCCCAGGTGACCGCGGTGACGCACGCTGCAGGCAAAGACCAGACATTTGTCAGCAGGCTGCGCCGCGATTACACCCATCCACGCGGAATCAATATGTGGGTCGTGAGTGATAATGTCAGAAAAGGCGCCGCACTTAACGCGGTGCAGATATTAAAAATGATGGTCACGGGCAAAATGTCAGTGGCAACAAGAAGCCGGCGAAAGTAAACTCTTGAGAGTGCTGGCAAAACAACCAACTGGCTGTCAGGGAGTGACGGGGAAAACATGAACAGAAAAATGCGCTGGACAATGCTTGCCGTTCTGGGTCTGTACAGCCAGGCGGTGCTGGCTTTGGGTCTGGGCGGGGCGGTGGTTGAATCGTACCTGGTCCAACCGCTGGACATCCGGATCGAACTCATCAGCCAGGACGAGGCGGAATTGCAGAGCATCACTGCCGGGCTCGCCTCCGCTGAGGACTTCGAGTTGCTCGGCCTCAGCCGCACGGCCATCTCCGTGCCGCTGGAATTCGAGGTGGTCACGGAGACGGGCAAACCGCATGTGCGGATCACCAGCCAGTTGAATGTCAACGAACCGGTGGTGCAGGTCCTGGTGGAAGTTGTCTGGGCGAGCGGCAGGATGTTGCGTGAATATACGCTGTTCCTGGACCCGCCAACCATTGACTCGCCGGCCCCGCCGGTTGCAGTGACACCCGCACCGGCCAGGACGCTGCCGCCGGAGACCGACACCCCCACCGTTGCACCGATTCAGAAAAGTGCCGTACCCCGGGAGCAAGCAGCAGAGACAGCGGCGCCCGTTGCGGCAAAACCGGATGTCGAGGTTGAGCCTGCCGCCGACACCGCTGCCAGTGAAGCAAAGCCTGCAAAGGTTCCCGCAGAAGTCCCCGCAGAAGTCCCAGCAGATGTCCCCGAAGAAGTCAGTGAACCGGCGCAGGCGCAGGAACAGCAAGTCCCCACTGAGCAGGGTAGCGACGCTGAAGTCTATGGTCCGGTGGCCCGCGGTGAAACACTCTGGGGTATTGCCCGTGAATACAGCAGGGGCAGCGGTTACTCGATCAACCAGGCCATGCTCGCCCTGCAGCGCAAGAACCCGGAAGCCTTTATCAGGGGTAATATCAACTCGCTCAAATCTGGCGCGATCCTGCGTTTACCGGCATTCAGCGAAGTGGCTGAACTGACCTCGCAGGAGGCTTTGCGCGAGGTCCAGCGGCAGGAGGAGGAACTCCGTAGCGGCAGGCGCCCGGCGGTAGCCGATGTCGAGGCACCGACGGTCGCGGACAGCGGCGACTACCAGTCGTCTACCGTCGAGCCTGAAGCCGCGCCCGTGCCGGCTGCGGATGACGGACACCTGGAACTGGTGCCGCCGGCGGAAGCTGAAGTGCAGGCTGCGCAAGCCGTGGAGCCGGTTCCGGCACAGGCCGCCCCGGTAGTCGAGTCACTGCAGGAAGAACTGTCCCGCACCGAGGAAGAACTGCTGAACGCCCGGCAGGAAAATACCTACCTGGCCGAACGCATCAAGGAACTGGAGGCAGAGGCCGCAGCCCGCGCAGAGCAGGCCGTCAAGATCGAGGATTCCAGCCTGGCAAACATGGAATCAAAGCTGGCAGAGGAGCGTGCCGCGGATCGGCCTGAAGCGCCGCTGGCGACTGCCCCGGATGGCGAAAAACAGGCCTGGTATGCCGGCAAGACACCGTTGCTGCTAGCTATCGCCATTATCCTGATAGCGCTGAGCACCTGGCTGCTGCAACGCAGAAGCGCAGGGCTGCAGGTTGCACACGAGGGTGCAGAGCCACCGGACAGCGAAGCGGATACACAGCTCATCAAGCCGACGCGCTATGGCAGAGACAGCGAAGGCGAGACGGTTGTTCAGGCGATGCCCGAACCCGCCAAGACTGGCCCCGCCAGGCCCGGACCGACATTTGCACCTGAGGCGGAAATAAGACCGCAACCCGGCATTGCGCCCGTGACGGTATCCGCAGCTGAATTTGAACAGCCCGGGCGGACGACGGACCTGGCAGAAGACGAAGGCCAGACCGTTGTTGTCCACCGGGACGGGCTGGACATTGAACCATACGCTGAGCCTGAAAT
>JBFZEL010000085.1:0-7760 GCA_041306925.1 Lysobacterales bacterium | reverse complement strand
ATTGCACTTATTGCTTCTTCCTGTCCAAGGAGGCACTGTACCCAAACGAAAAGAGTCGGATGTCCGAGGCCACGCTCGAGACCTACATCCGACAGTTGCTCGAATCGCATCGCACCCAGGAGGTCACGGTGGCGTGGCAGGGTGGCGAACCAACGCTGATGAAGCTCGACTTCTTCAAGCGTGCGGTGGAACTCGTTGAAACCTACCGCCGGCCCGAACAGATCGTGCAACACACCTTCCAGACCAACGGCCTGCTGCTCGACGATGGCTGGTGCGCGTTCTTCAAGGAACATCATTTCCTCGTCGGCCTGAGCATTGACGGCCGCGCGAACTGCACAACACCTACCGGGTTGACCGCCGCGGCCAAGGCACTTTCGACCTGGTGATGCAGGGCTGGCAAGCCCTTCGCCGGCACTCCGTCGACTTTAATATTCTTTGCACGGTCAATGCCGCCAACCAACACCACGGACGTGAGGTCTATAGCTTCTTCCGCGATGAGCTGGGCGCAAAGTGGGTGCAATTCATCCCGATCATCGAGCGCGCCTCGGCGGAGACACTCGAAATTGCCAACCAGGGCTGGAGTGACCGGCCCGGCCAGAAGCGCCTGCTCTACACGCAGACCGGCAACCTGGTCACCGAGCGCACGGTCGGTGCCGAGCAATACGGACGCTTTCTGGTTGATATATTCGAGGAATGGATACGCCACGACGTAGGCCAGGTTTTCGTGCAGCTTTTCGACGTAACGCTGGAGGCTTTCTTTGGCCGCCATTTGCTGTGCATCCACGCCCCGACCTGCGGCTACGGACCGGCTCTGGAGCACAACGGCGATCTATACTCGTGCGACCATTTCGTCGAGCCACGCTTCAAACTCGGAAACATCCATCAAACCCACATGCTGCAGCTCGTGGCATCGTCCGACCAGCGCAAGTTCGGAGATAATAAGCGCGATACCCTCACCACCCAGTGTCAGGAATGCAAGGTCAGGCACCTGTGCAACGGCGGTTGTCCGAAGGATCGCTTCGCGCTCTCTCGCGACGGCCAGCCCGGCCAGAACTACCTCTGCCCGGGACTGGAGCTGTTTTTCATGCATACCGGCCCAGCCTTCTCGAGAATGGCCCAAATGATTCAGCAGAACCACGCACCCTCAGAGATCATGGCCTGGGTCGCTGCCGGGGACGAGAAGCGTGGAGTCTATCAACCCTGTCCCTGTGGAAGCGGCAAGAAATTCCGCTTTTGCCACGGCAAAAAGAGGGTTTAACCCATGCGGGACGAAGTTAAAGACCAGGAGTAGAAAATGACAACATCAGCAATTGAGCGCACCACGGCCGATGATAGGGAAGGCGAAAGCTCCATCACCGCAAGGCTCGCAATCGCAGCACACAATGCGGTCGATATGGCAGCGGCAAATCTCGAACAAGCAGAGAAGGCGCTGCGTGAAGCACGTGCCTCCGCCGGGCTCAAAGAGGACGAAACGGCCAAACAGGCACAATCGATTTCCGAAGATGCACTGGGATTGGTCAAGGCTTACGTAGAGTTGTATCCATTACGCTCGGTAGGTATTGCCCTGGCTACGGGATATTTACTTTCTGCGCTGCTACGGAAGTAAAACGGTATGCAGGCCGAGGCACACCCGATTTCAGAAACCAAAGTGCCGCCCACGAACGAAGGAGACAGCCCACCGCCAGTTTCGCTGGAAAAGCTCCTGAATTATTGCCGTGAACTCGGCACGGAAACTACCAGCCAATTCAGGGATGTCGGCGATTTAGCCCTCATGGAACTTGAGCTGACCGTCACCACTTCCAAGTGGTGGATATTGGCAATGGTTATGTTCTGTACGAGCAGCGTTCTGGCCTTCACATTCATTGTGTCTGCTGCGGTGTTACTGTTTGTCGATAGTGGATCGTCGGTAATGGTGTTGTTGATCTGCGGTGCAGTCAACGCAGTGGTTGCCTGTATTCTGCTGGTTGCGGTAAAGTCGCTATCCAAAAAAATGGTTTTTAGAAATTTGCGGCAGCAATTAACAAAGGCGAAGCCAGCTTCCAATGTCGAAACTTGATCGGCAGATAGCGCTAAAGCTGCAGTCCATTTCGTTGCGGCAGCAGAGGATGCTGCGACACAGACGTGAGATGCACGATTACTTTTTAGACTACTGCCGACAGCCCTCTACTCTTTTCAAGGCGGCACTTTCAGGCTTTGTTCTGGCGCTACTGATTCCGCCAGGTAGGGTGCGGCCGCAAACAGACAAACGAACAACCCATACATCGTTCATTGTGGGAGAACTCGCGAAACTGCTCCCACTCCTGCTTTTCTATGGCGTAAGAGGCATGCTAAACGGTTCTTCTGGCGCTGCTTCGGCACTACCGCAAAATCCTGAATAGCGGCGGCATTGCAGGCCGCCACGGGTTTTCTTATGGATAACATGCACCTGTAGGATTACGCTTTAACCGCGGTCGGCAAGCGCTACCCATGCTCAATCATCATATGCGTCTTCAATTTTCTGAAAAACGACCGGCATAATGCTTCGGGAAATCAGCCATTGCCATGCCAGCAAACTCCAGCATGAAGACGATAGCCAGGGAATTGATCAATTTGCTGCAGATCATAAGGTCACCTTTCTTAGTTTATGTCGTTTGTGTTGAGCGAACCATCAAAAGTAACTCCCCCTTATAGATATTCCGGATAAACGGGAGCTCAGTTTTACCAACCCTCTCAACCATCAGGTTCGCCGCATGTCTAGCGGTACCGATAGACCCCGTCGGGTAACGACTTGAAAACGTATACCAATATGGGTTTAATGCGACCTATACTCCGGCGGCGCAACGAGGACAGGCAGCGCGCTTTGTAAAGTCATAGCAGGGGCAACATGGCCGCAAACGAAAACAAGATGTCGCGGATGCAACTCACCGCGAAGATGGAGGGTGGCATGTCCTGCCCGATCATCCGCGACCCCGTGGATTTCTAAATATGGAGCAGGTGCGCATGCGCCATGCCCGGCGGCTCTCCAGGCTTTTTCATACCTTTCTCGTGGTCTGGGTAGCGGGTGCCACGCTGATCGCACCCGGCACGGCGCATGCAGCATCCGAAGCAGGACCGGATTTCATCGCAACCCATCTCGAGCGCGGCCTTACTTACCTGGGCAAAGGGCAATATGCGCAGGCGATCCTGGAGTTCGAGCAGGTTCTGCAGTTCGACAACCTGCCGCCGGGTTTGCTGGAAAAGGCCGAAATCTATGCTGAGGCTGCGCGCAACTACAGTACCCACAACCCTTTGAGTTCTTTTGGTTATGCAGAGGTTGGTGGAGGCTATTACCACGAGAACACGACCCGGACCACCGAGCCTGGCGCAGAACAACGCGACTGGTTCGGCAAGGCGCGGGGCGGCGGCGGCGTGGGCTATCTGCTGGGTTATAACCTGTCGCTGGACGGTACGCTGGACTATCGCTATCGCCAATACGATGACAGCGGCCGCCGTGACGACAAGGATCTGCGCTGGGGCGGCGTCCTCAACCATGCGCTGGAAAACGGCAGCCGCGCGCTGGGATTGCGCGGCCGCGTGAGCTATCGCGGGTCGGACGGTCATCGCCAGGACTACGGCATTTTTGCGAAGCGGTCCTTCATTCTGGATCCGCTGGAACAGATCACCGTGGAGGGTGAATTGCGTCGCCGCCTATACCCCTCGGGCGATCTGCGCTCTCGGAGCCGCGATACCGGCGAATTCTGGCTAAGCTGGACCCGCAGCCTGTTCGATGGCCACGGAGAAATCAGGCTGTCTGCCAGTGCCGGTTACCAGTGGGCGACCCACGACCGGGCAGATGGCGATGCCACGATCTATGGACTGACTGCCGACTGGAGCATGCAGGTCAACGACACGCTGAGTGTTTCCCTGTCCGGCATGTGGGAACACAACGGCTATCACGATGAACGCGAAGAGATTCATGACGAATTCATCACTCCTGCGCTGTACACCCGAAGCGACAACCTTTATGAACTGGAAGCCGGCCTGACCTGGCGCTTCGCGCCCCAATGGTCGCTGCGTCCCAGCGTGCTGTACATCCATGACAGCAGCAACACATTCTGGGGCGCTTACAGTTCGACTGAAACCCGGGTCATGCTGCGTCGCGCGTTCTAAGGCAGGGAAACCCTACGTACACGAACGCAACTGAAGCGGCGGCGCCGATTCTGACGATCGCCACTTTCAGCCATAGCGGCTGACTGCGCTTGCTGCAAATCACGGTATGCAATGACGGCTAGCGCAGCGCGTGCTCAGCGGATGCGTGGCTTGCACGTGCTTCCGAACAAGGGGGAAAGGGCTGGAATGTAGTCAAAGAGCTGAAAAAGCAACAGGATTGGTTTTGGTCCATTGTTCACATACTGCAGGCTGGCTTATACTCCGTTCTTTTCCGGAGGGTACGAAATGCTCGACCAAAGATTTCACAATTTGAATTTGGCAGCAGCTTCGCTGGTTTGTGCCACTTTACTGTTTAATGCGGCCCCACTGATGGCTGATGATTCGGCAGCGGGATCCGCTTGGAATTACAGCGCCTCAATGTATATTTGGGGTTCGTCCATCAATATCACTACCCCACCTGGTCCTAAGATAGAAGTGCCCTTCCACCAGATTCTAAGTGATCTGAAAATGGTGTTCATGGGGGACTTTACCGCGAGCAATGACAAGTGGTCGATCATGACTGACCTTATATATCTCGACATGAAACAACGGAATATTCACGAACCGGACTATCCAATAGGCGAAATCCTCGTCTTCTCCAGCAGCGTCCAGCAGAAAAACTGGATCGTCTCGCCGACCGTGGGTTATGCCCTGCACGACAGCGACAAGTCCCGGGTCGAAGTGTTTGGCGGCTTGCGTTACCTTTGGATCAAACTCGCGGTGCAGATCGATGTCCAGGGTAATCCGGTATTTGACAGAACAGGATCAGGTTCTTCGTGGGACGGCATTGTAGGTTTGCGCACCAAAGTCAACCTGAACAAAAAGTGGTTCATGCCGATGTCGATTGACGTGGGCGGGGGCGATAGCGACGGCACCTGGCAGGGCATCGCCGGCATCGGCTACGACTGGGGCAGGTTCGATACGTCACTGACCTACCGCTATCTTCAGTGGAAGTTTGATGATGTCCCCACCATGACCAAGCTGGTCGTCAAGGGGCCGTTGCTTAATTTGAACTATAAATTCTGATTCGAGGTAAGGTTGAGCCCGGTAATGCTCCGCACCTGCCTGCTGTTGTGTAGCGGCCTGCTACTGGGCGCTTGTTCAGCTATGCTGCGCAACCCCGTCCCTGCGGATATCTATCGGCAGACCACGGTACTCGGCCGGCAGGATCTGCGGGTCTGGGGAGACCGGCAGGACTCGCACCAAAATTTGGTAAACTCCGAAGCTGATCCCGAATTCCTGAAGCGCAAGCTCAGCGGCGTGATGCACCGGGAACACAATTACCTGGTCATCTCCGGCGGTGGCGCAAATGGTGCTTACGGCGCCGGTGTGCTGATGGGCTGGAGCGCGCTGGGGACGAGGCCCGAATTCACCTTGGTGACCGGCGTCAGTACCGGCGCCCTGACCGCGCCCTTTGCTTTTCTGGGTTCGGCCTACGATGATCAGCTCAAATTACTCTATACCACCCTGGACAGTTCCAGTATTTTCTTCAGGCGCAGCATTTTTTCCCTGATTCGGAACGATGCCGTGGCGGACAGTGCGCCACTGCTGGGGATGCTCAAAAAATACGTGACGGACGAAATGATCGCGGAGATCGCGCGGGAATACCGCAAGGGGAGAATCCTGCATATCGGCACCACCAATCTCGACGCCGGTCGCCCGGTCATCTGGAATATCGGGCGTATCGCCGATAGCGGTGATCCCGCTGCCGGCGATCTCATTCGCCAGGTCTTGCTTGCCTCCGCTTCCATCCCCGGAGTGTTCCCGCCGGCCTACATCCAGGTGCAGAGTCCCGGCGGAGAGAGCTATGATGAAATGCATGTGGATGGCGGCACCACGACACAAATGTTCCTGTATCCGAGCCGCACCAACTTTGCAGAGCTGAGGAAAGCGCTGGATATCCAGGGCACGCCGAGGGCCTTTGTGATTCGTAATTCTTTCGTCCAGACCATCTATGACCCAGTACGCGCGAGATGGTCAGACATCGCGAGCAGGTCTGTCTCATCACTCATCCGCAACCAGGGCATCGGTGATGCTTACCGAATCGCAGCGATTACCCAGCGTGACGGTATCAGCCTTCAAATGACCTGGATCCCGTTGAAAGCACCGCGTGATCCAGGCAGGGAACTGTTCGACCCCGAATACATGTCGGCCCTGTTCGAGTTCGGCTATCAGCAGAGTGTCAACGGCAATGCATGGGTCGAATTACAGATAGACCACCTCGAACTCACGATCAAAAACTAGCCGGCGATGTGCTTACTGAAAGTACGGAGGACTACCAGGTCCCGGTTATGCCCAGAATCGGGCTACTGTAGGTCAGGTCGACAAAACCTTGCCAGTCAGTCTTGTCTACATTGCCGTGCAGATTGAAGGGAATTACCAGATCGCATGGCCCCGGGACTGAGGCTGAGGCTGAGGCTATCTGAAATGGCCGGATGAAATCCGTAATCCTGTGCCCGCAATGGATCTGAAATGACTGATAACGCAATGGCGGTGAGACTCAGCGTGGGTTTTTTGATCATGAATAACTTCCCGTTCCGGCTTACTTCTGAACATGCGGAAATGCTTGAATGCGAAGGCAATATTTTTTGCCGGGAGGTTGCCATGCACGATCATCAGGTTTCGATGGCAAAGCGCTTTTGTTCTTCGTATACTGACGTATTTTCCATAATCAGCAGGAAGTTTGACCCATGAATAAGAGACGTTTTATCACCATCGGCGCATTCCTGGTGACCCTGGCCGTTATAGCCCCCGGTTGCACTACCACCAGCGGCACCTCGGGCGATCCTGCAGCAAGGCGGGATGCCATCGATTCATCAGTCGACACGGTGTTTTCACGCCTGTACAGGGAGGCCCCCGGTTCGCTGGAACTCGTCGAGTCGGCTAAAGGCGTGCTGGTCTTTCCCTCCATGGTTTCAGCCGGTTTCATGATCGGCGGCGGATCGGGACAAGGCGCGCTGCGCGAAGCCGGCAAGACGACCGGCTACTTCCGCATGACCGAAGCGTCGGTGGGTCTGCTTGCCGGCGCCCAGTCGCAGGCGGTGTTCATACTGTTCATGACCGATGAAGCATTGAGGCGGTTCCAGGCCAGTTCCGGATGGACCATAGGCGCGGACGGTTCGGTGGCGCTGATCACCGTGGGCGCCAACGCCAGGGTCACGACACAGACGGCACAACAACCCATCATCGGGTTTGTGCTGACGAACCGCGGCCTGATGGGCAACCTGAGTCTCAATGGCAACCGGGTAAACCCGCTTAATATCCAGTAAGAAGCTACCGGCGACCAACTTTGCGGGCTAGGCTCGGAGGCGGAAAGCCGGACTAGTTCCGGCTTGCTTGTATTAATCAATGAATTAGGAAAGAATATGATGACGCGCTTGAATATTACCGGTTTTCCGTTCAACCAAGGAGATCACTTTTTATGTTGACATCCAACTCAGTCAAATTCCCTTTTTTGGCCATCGTCATGGGCTTATGCCTGCTGTCGGCGGCAACGGTTCAGGCACAGGAAAGAACCAGTATTTTTGAGAACCTGGTGGCTGTTGAGGGCGCGCCGGTTGCAATGGCCTTTATTGATCCCAAGGCCGATTTCG
>JBFZEL010000084.1:0-6382 GCA_041306925.1 Lysobacterales bacterium | reverse complement strand
GTCCTCAAACTGCGCCAGTTCCAGCGTGATCGCTTTTTCGAGGATCATCACGTTGACGCGCTGACCCAACTGGGCGCGTAACAATGCCTGGCACAACGAAATACCGCGCTGGGCACCGGCGATGGCCGCGACAATCAGCGCCTCGAGGGCCACCAGTGAGAACACCCGGGCCATGTTGATATCACCGCTGTCGTGGACAATTTTCGCCGCGGCCAACACCGCGTCGATGATCAATGCGCCGACGAAGGCCATCGCCGCCGGCAGCACACCCGCGACCAGGGTCAAAAAAGCCAACACCACGGTGAGCGGGCCGTTGGTGGCCCACACCAGTTCTATCGCCCGCCGGCTATAGCGGAATACGCCAAAGAAACCACGGGTGGTGGCTTCGAGCGGGGATTCGGTCGGGGTGAAGTGGGCCATGCGTGAATCTTACATGATGACCGGTTCGTGCTCATGGTCTTTGCGGGCCTCGCAGGTGCATTGGTCTGGAGGTAGGTGTGCGGACGCAATAAGCTTGCCATGAGCAATGACTTTTGGTGACATTCGCCGGTAGTTTCAATAAGCTTGTGCGCTGGTGTGGCCCTGCCACACATAAACCCAACGATAATAGGTTTTTTATGATACGCAGCAGCACAATGATCACCGCCATCACAATGGCCCTGTTGGTCCACGCCACGCCACTGAGGGCTCAAGAGCAGCAAGGCCCCTGGATTTTCAAGATAGACGGTGGTGGTGTACACCAATCCGAGGCTGACCTGGGAGACAGCACGGGCGGTTTTGCCGTGGACCGCTGGTTTGTCAGCGGCGGTGTCGATTACGCCTTCAGTAAACGCAACTCCATCGGGATCACGCTGGGCGGTGGCCAAGCCAGCTACGATTTTAACGACGCAAGCGGGTTTGGCGGCGGCGCGCCCTGGGACAAGATCGATGAAACCCGCGTGAGCTTTACGGGCCGTTTTGGTTTTGGTGAAACCGGCACGGTTTTCATCATACCCAGCCTGCGCACCAACGGCGAGAACGGCGCCAGTTCCAGCGACAGCCGCACCTATGGTGTGTATGCAGCGATGGCCTGGCGGCTCAGGGACAACCTGACCATCGGCCCCGGTATCGGCATATTTTCGCGGCTGGAAAACAGCACCCGGTTTTTTCCGGTACTGGCCATCGATTGGGATATCAGCGAGCGCTGGAACCTGTCGACCGGCCGCGGCCTGGTCGCTTCGCAGGGTCCCGGTCTGACCTTGAGTTACCAGCTGAACGACGACTGGTCGCTCGGCCTGGCCGGACGTTATGAAAGCGTGGAATTCCGCCTCGATGACGAGGGTGTCGCTGCCGGCGGGGTCGGTCGCAACCAGTCCATGCCGCTGGTGTTCACGGCCGAACTCAAACCGACCGACAAGCTCAGCCTGTCCGTTTTTACCGGGCTGCAGTTCAATGGCACGCTGAAACTGAAGGACGCCACGGGTGAGGTGCTGGAAGAAAGCGACTACGATCCCGCCGCGTTGTTTGGCGCGACTTTCGAATACCGTTTTTAAAAGCAATGCATCATCATGAAAAGCCACGACCTGATCATCATCGGCGCCGGGGCCGCCGGTCTGATGTGCGCCATCACGGCCGCCAAACGTGGCCGCCGTGTGCTGGTGCTGGAGCGCTCGAACAAGCCGGGTAAAAAGATCCTGATGTCCGGTGGCGGGCGTTGTAATTTCACCAACCTGTACGTGGCGCCCGAGCGGTTTCTGTCGGCCAATCCGCATTTCTGCAAATCCGCCCTGAGCCGCTATAGCCAGTGGGATTTCATTGCGCTGGTGGAGAAACACGGCATTGAATACTTTGAAAAAGAGACTCTCAACGGCCTGAGCGGACAGTTGTTCTGCCGCCAGTCCGCGAAACTCATACTGGCCATGCTGATGGAGGAATGCCGGCAGGCCGGTGTCGAAACAAGGCTGAATTGCGAGATCGAATCGGTGCGGCACGGCTCTTCGGAATGGCACCGCGCCAATGGCGCAGACCGGCGCACAACTGTCGAGGGCGGTACGGCAGCCGAAAAACCCGGATCAGAAGGGGGTTTTCACCTTGGCACCAGTCTCGGCAGATTCGCCGGCGAGACCCTGGTGGTGGCCTCCGGCGGTCTCTCGGTGCCGAGCCTCGGCGGTTCCGGCATCGGTTATGAACTGGCGGAAGGTTTCGGCCTGCGCCTGATGCCGAGGTCCGCGGGACTCGCGCCATTTGTCTTTACCGATGCGATGCACGGTGTTTGCGAACGCCTGTCAGGCGTGTCCACCGGGGCCGTGCTGTTCAATGACCGGCAATCCTTCCGCGAGGACATCCTCTTCACCCACCGCGGTCTGAGCGGGCCGGCCGCGCTGCAACTTTCCAGCTACTGGTCTGCCGGTGAACCCATCCAGGCCAGACTGTTACCTGATCAAAATGTCCTGGAACTCCTGTTGAGCTGGAAACGCCAGCATCCGCGCACGCTGTTGCGCACACAACTGGATCACCTGCTGCCACGCAAGCTGGTGCTGGAACTCGAACGTCTATGGTGGCCGGGGCTTGCCGAAACCGCATTGGCCGAATGGCCGCATACCCAGCTGGAAGCGGTTGCGCAAAAACTCGAAGGCTGGGCGCTCAAACCGGCCGGCACCGAGGGCTACCGCACCGCCGAGGTCACGCTGGGTGGTGTCGATACGCGCGACCTGTCCTCCAGGACCATGGAGTCAACGGTGCCCGGTCTTTTCTTCATTGGCGAAGTGGTCGATGTCACCGGTCAGCTCGGCGGATTCAACTTCCAGTGGGCCTGGTCTTCGGGATTCGTTGCAGGACAGGCGGTATGATGGCAAGCTCAGAAGACCGGGCATTTTCGTAAAGATGCCAAGTCCACCCTCCGAATTTTCGCGGTAAAACCTTGTGTTACAGCAGTTTTGCCCGCATAAAAAAACCTTGACATAAAGACAAAGTAAATTTTTAATGCGCCCTATCAGTACCTAGCTCGGTGTGGAGATGCTCAGATGGGTGAAAAAAGCCAACTAAAATTCGAGGATGACGATCTGGATACCATTGATGATTTTGAAGAGGACCTGGATTTTGATGAATCATCAGACGACCCGGTCATACAGGTTAAGAAGGATTCATCCGCAGAACAAAGGCGGCTTGCGGCCAGGCGCGAGATAGAAAGGCGGAATGAACTCAAGGCCCTCAATTCCGCGCTGGACGAATGGGATGATCTGTTTGATGAGGACGATCTGTAAAATTTGACCCGATGCTGCCTAATATCCATACCCCATAACCACACCGTCATCCAGCGTTAGCGTTTTTCACCCTGATCCCCGTCATCAATATTTCTGCACCATCGAGGCAAAGATCTTGTTGGTTGTTTTTCCGCGGTTGACCCGCGGATTGAGACAGCCCTATTTTTCGAGACGGATATCCACCATCAGGTCATTGGCCAGGTTCTCAAGCTCGCTTTCCAGCAGGTCGATATCGGTGGCAGGCGGGACCAGCAGTTCAGCCCTTGCCCTGAATAATTCGCCGCCGGCCATGGAGGCCGCCTCGACCACGGTTTCCAACCCGCGGACGTTGACACGGTGCCTGGCCAGCACCGAGGTGATCTCGTGAACGATACCCGGCCTGTCGTTACCCACCAGGTCGAGCACGCACTCACGGGCTTCCCCGGGCGCAGGCGCCGGTTCGCAGATATGGGCGATGACATGCAGGCCCCGCGACTCGAGACGCAGCAATTCCTGCTGGCAGGAAAGCGAGTTGCCAGTTGGCACGGAGGCCAGCAGGATACCGGCAAACTGTCCGGCCAGCGAACTCATGCTGCTCTGGGTCCAGCTACCGCCATGCTTGTGCAGGACACTGGAAACCGCCTGGATGATGCCGGGCTGATCATCAGCCAGGATGGTCAATACGATTGAAGTGTTCATGGGTAATTACCCGGCCTTTGCGGCAATGGAATGTTTATGATATCGGAATCCCTGCTGGTTTTCTTACTGGTTTTAATGCACCCGCCCAATATTATCTCCGCGCATGCAAAAACCCGGCAACGGGTAATTCAAAGCTCCCGCAGCGCCTGTGCAATGGGCTGCCGCGCCGCCCTGACGGCGGGAAACAGGCCGCCTACCAGGCCGATGAGCATGGCGAAAAAGATACCCTGTGCGAGCAGTTTCAGGTTGACGTCAAAGGCAAAAGTGATCGCGCTGAAGCTGGACCAGTTGAGGGTTGCGGCCCGGTATCCGTCAAACGCCAGCCAGGCCAGGGCGGCGCCGAACAGTCCGCCGATAAAAGCCAGCAACAGGGATTCGCTGACCACCGAGATGACCACCGGACCGGCGCGGAACCCCAATGCCCTCAGCGTAGCAATCTCCCTGGTACGGCTCGAAACGGCGGTATACATGGTATTCAAGGCACCGAAAACCGCACCCAGGCCCATGATGACCGCGATCAATGTACCGAGGCCCGTGATCAGGTTGTACACCGTGGTCGATTGCGAATCGTAATACTCGGATTCCCGCATCGGTTTGACATTCAGACGCGGATCGCTGGTCAGGGTATCCTTGAACGTGTCAAAGTCTGCCCTGTCAGCCAGCTTTACATAGACCGCCTGGTAGGAGTTGCCGCGCCGGTAGGCCGGTTGCAGGACCGCCGCATCCACCCATATTTCCGATTCCGCCAGGCCGCCGTTGGCCTCGAACACACCCACCACCGGCCAGCGTTCCTGGCCGACTTCGATGCCGGAACCGATGTCGAGCCCGGCGAACTGCTGCCGGGCGCCCTTGCCGACGATGACCTCGTTGAGTCCCCATTCAAACATGCGGCCTTCGACGAGTTTGAAGTCTTTCCGTACTTTCATGGCGCTCGCCTGCACACCTCGCAAGGGCACGTTGGCGTCGGTGCCGGTCGAACGCATCGGCAGGTTAATGACGACGAACAGTTCCGGCGAGGCGATCGCGCCGTCCGCATCCCGGGCAATGCCCGGCGCTTCGGCGATGATACGTGTATCGTCTCCGCCCAGGCCGCTCATCATCTCCGAATCCGCCCCGCTGCGCAGTACGATTGCGTTGCTGTCGCCGGCCGAACTCTGCATGGTCCTGAGCACGCCTTGGGCGATCGACAGTACCCCGACCATCACCGCGACCACGCCGGCGATACCGAGCAGGGCGGCCGCCGCCGAGCCCTTGCGCTCCGGCAGCGAGCGGATGCTGAACTGCGTGACCGATACGACCTGTGAAATCCAGTTAAACACGGCTCACCTCCTCAATGCGTCTGCGATCTGCAGTCTTTGCGCCTGCAGGGCTGGCAGGATGCCTGCAATAAAGGCCATGGCCACGATCAACACCAGGCCCAGCAGCAACGAACGGGTCGGCAGGTAGAAGACCGGAAAGGAACCGTCGGTCGGGTCACCCATGGATACCAGCAACATCGCCAGGCCCAGGCCGAGAACCCCGCCGACGAGGGTCAACGCCAGCGACTCGCCGAGCACCAGTCCGAGCACGCCTCTGTCGGTAAAGCCGATCGCCTTGAGGACCGCCAGTTCATTGGTGCGCTCGCGCACCGTGTAGGCCATCGTGTTGCCGGCCACCAGCAGGATGGTGAAGAACACTGCCGACATGATGGAGACGATGATGAAGGCAATATTGCCGATCTGGTTGGCAAACCCCTGGATAAACGCACCTTCGGGTTCGCTCTTGGTTTCCTCTGGGGAGTTGGCGAATTCTGCATCGATGGCTGACGCCACTTCGGCTGCCTTGTCCGGATTGGCAACACGCACGGTATACCACCCGACCAGCCCCTGGCCATTCGCACGGGTTTCATCAAAATAGTCATAGCGGAAGAAGAACTGGCTGGTATCGGTACCTTTTTCCGCGCCGTCATAAATGGCTGCGATGTCGAATTCCCAGGTTTGTCCGCCGTCTTTCTTGCCCCAGATGGTGGCGTTGATCGGAATTCGATCACCCAGTTTCCAGCCGAAACGTTCCATCGTTCCGCGTCCCACCAGCGCACCGGTACGGGTTGCCAGCCAGGCGGCCTTGCCTTCATCACTGACGACATACTCCGGGTACATGTCGAATAGTTCCTCGGGCACCACCGGAATCTGGGCAAAGAAATTTTTGGGTTCCTGGTAAATCCCGCCAAACCAGGTGGACGCCATCGCATTGTCAACGCCGTCTATCCTCTCGATCCGGGCTTCGTAGCTCTGCGGCAGCAATCGGATGATCGAGACTTTGTGCCGCACGATCAGGCGGTCGGCGCCGGCGACTTCGACGCCGGCTTCAAAGGCCTGGCGGATGGCCGCCAGGTAACCGAACAACAGGAATGCCACCATGATCGACAGGAGCGTCAGGCCGGTACGCAGTTTCTTGCGCTTGAGATTGCTGAAAATCAGGTA
>JBFZEL010000083.1:0-4581 GCA_041306925.1 Lysobacterales bacterium | reverse complement strand
GTCCTCAATTTTGTCGGTGACCAGTTTTTCGATCTCGGTCGCCTCCATGCCGGGTGCAATGGTGATGACGCTGAAGAAGGGCGCGTCGAAACTTGGATCCTCGGTGCGCGGCACGGACTGGAACGCGTTGTATCCCAGCGCGGCAAACAACAGCGTGAGTACCAGCGTGAATTGCCAGTTGCGAACGGCGAAGCCGGCGATATTCATCGTGTCATTCCACGATAGCGGTAGAGACGAGGACTTTCTCGCCATCTGCAAGATAGCCGGCGCCATCGACCACGACCTGGTCGCCGGCCTTCACGCCGGATGTGACGGCAACCAGATCGCCTGACAGGCGGCCGGTAGAAATACGGGTACGCTGCACGGCGCCCGTGACCGGGTCGACCAGGAAGACAATCGCCTGGTTGCCGTGGCCTTCGAGAATCGCGTCCACCGGGATTGCGACATCGACACCGGAGGTGACCGAAGGCGTAATTGAAGCGCGGCCGACCAGACCGCTTTTCAGGGGCGCCGTGGTTTCGGCAATCCTCAGCTTGACCTGGAAGGTGCCGGTGCGCTCATCCGCGTCGGCGCCAATCTCTGAGACCGCGGCGGCAAAGACCTGGTCGGGGAAGGCGTCGAAAGTGACTGCTGCGGTATCGCCCAGGGCTACCCGAAGCGCGTCGCGGTCGGCGAGCCCGGCTGATAGCACGAAGGATTCGCTCATGTCGGAAAGCGTCATGATCGGCGCGCCGGCGGGGACGACGCTGTTGGCTTCGACGCTGCGCCTGAGCACGATGCCGTCAGAGGGCGCGACGATAGTGGCATAGGCGCTGTCGGATCGGGCCGCCTGGGCCGCAGCCTGGGTAGACTTTACCTGCGCCTGCGCGTCCTGCAGTTCGGCAGCAGACGCAAAGCCCTTGGCGTGCAGCTGGCGGATGCGGACCAGTTCGCGGTCGGCCTTGGCGGCGGCTTCCTGCGCTTGGCGCAACTGCGCATTGACGTCCCGTGGGTCGAGTTCAGCGAGCACCTGGCCTTTGCGGACCGTGTCGCCTTCCTGCACGTTCAGTGTCGCCACGACACCGGGGGTCTTGAAGGCGAGGACATAGGTGCGGTCCGGCTCCACCCGCCCGACCGTCCTGATCTGGCTGAGGAACTCGGCCGGGGCCGCGGTACCCACGCGCACTGGGGTGGGGCGCTTCGGCGCCCCTTCCGGCGCAGCGTTGGAGCTGCCGCAGGCGCTCAGGCCGAGACTCAGGGCAACAGCCGCGAGTGAGCTGAAAACAACGGGATAAGGCATTGGACCCTCCGAACTAGACAGTGTCTGGATAAGCATGACAGCCCATCTATGTGCTGTCTAGATATATCTTTACACTGTCTATATACGAAGGGTTGGCCGTCCCGGATCAAACCAATGAGGCGACCTGAGACTATTTCTCCAACAGGCTTCTCAACATCCACGCAGTCTTTTCATGCACTTCCAGACGCTGGGTTAACAGATCAGCCGTGGGCTGATCACTGGCTTTTTCGACCATGGGAAACAACTTGCGTGCCGTACGCGCCGTGGCTTCCTGCGCGGCGACCAGGTGGCGAATCATATCGGTGGCCTTCGGTACGCCTTCAATTTCCTTGATTGTTGCCAGTTTGATGAATTCTTTATAGGTACCCGGAGCGGGGAAATCGAGCGCGCGGATGCGCTCAGCGATCAAATCAAGAGCAGTCCACTGCTCAGTGTATTGATTCATGAACATCAGGTGCAGTGTGTTGAACATGGGTCCCTTTACATTCCAGTGGAAATTGTGGGTCATCAAGTACAGTGTGTAGCTGTCGGCCAACAACGCCGATAGCCCGGTCGCAATCCTGCCGCGGTCGCTTTCCGAGATGCCAATATCAATTCTTCCAGCTTTACCCTGTTTCCTGTTAGCCATTACGATCTCCTGAAATATGATTGAAACAAGTCTTGAGCAGCGAAACCCCATGCCCACACGTTACGACTTGTGGCGGCAAACGGTTCTGCGGCCCGTCAACTGTCGGTATTATGCACGCTTTGCGGCCCTTGGTGGATGCGGGACAGGCAACATGGACGAAATCAGCATTGAGCTGGCATTGCAGGAGCTGGACTCGACGCTTGCGGACCTGGTGCGGGCCTCCGGAACTGTGCAGGCAGTGGAAACTGCGGCCGGCATCAGCTGCCGCCATTACTGGAACCCGGCCGCAAAGACCTTCAGTTACCATACTCATGTGGTGGTGCCACATGCCAACCGGACATCGCTCGAAACCCTGAGCCACCTGTTTTTCAATGCCTACAGTCTGCAGCGACATGGCTGGTACTCCCAGTTTGTCAGCGGGTCGACCGGTCCCTTGCCCTTCAATACCGATGTAAGGGGAGAGCACCAGCTGGGACAGGGCTATTTTGACTTTGGTGTAGGTGCCCTGCGTCGCTACCATCTGCTGTTTTCAAAGGTTCGGGTCGATGCAAAAACGGTTGCAGTGGTTTTGCGCAGTGTGCCTGAGGACAGGCCCGTTGCGTCACCATCGCGGCAGGTCTTTATACTGCCGCCGACCGGCGACATTTTCTCGATCGACGCGGCAGGATTGCATTGGCACCACATTTGCACCACCAGCGGTGTGCGCTTGTTGCCAGGCGTACTCGATCGCTGGCTGATGAATGTATTGCGTGCTGCCGGACTCGACGGCAGGGAGAGGAAAACCTATCTCGCAGAGGCGGAAGCGTTCGCGCGGTTTGTCGGAACACTCGGTGCGTAGCGACTCCTGAAAACATTCAAGGTCTGAAATTCACCGGCCTCTAACTCCGCGCCCCGATTGCAGTTCGCCTGTTTAGTCGTTAATATAAACAGTACGTACTGACTGTTTTATCTAAAGTTGTCATTCCGGCGAACAACTGCCAGCGACCTCGCTGCACGCCGGCCACCAAGGATCAGGAAACACCGCGGGCACCGTGCCCAAACACCGACAAGGACCTGCCATGCCAAACGCCACCGATACCCTGCACCTGCGCAATGCGATGATCGATTCCTACAACCGCTATGCGCAGGGCCTGGACAGCAAGGACTGGGCCATGGTTCGCGCCTGCTTTGCCGACAAGGTATTCATCGATTACGGCAGCATCAGCGACCCCACCGGTTCAGCCGATGTGGCCCGCAACAGCGATGACTGGATGAAGATCCTGCAGGGCGTAATCAATGGCTTTGACATCACCCGCCATGTCATTACCAACCACCGCCCGGTGATAAACGAGACCACCGTGAGTTGCACGGCCTACCTCAGCGCTGACCATGTGATATTCGCCAATCCGGAGGTGCCGATCATCTCGCCCGATGACGTGGTGACGGTGGTGGGGGAGTACACCAATTGGTATGAGCAACAGGGCTCCGACTGGAAAATCTGCCGCTCGAAGCTGGTGGTGAACTACAGCGGCGGCAACCTGGCCCTGCTGGGTAAAGCTTTCGAGCGGGCGCTCGGGCAGTCTAACCGCTGAAAGTGAATGTGTGCCGCTGGTCCTCGGTGGTGACCTGGATGGCCCTGCCAATGGGGTCGGCGTCACGCAGGGCCTTGCAGCTGGCCTGATCCTTGCCCTGGGCCACGAAGCGTTCGCCGTTTGCTGTCTGTCCCAGGACCACACCGCGATCGGCCGCGCCCCGCGTCTCTATCAATGTATAACTTATTACTACACCCGCTGTCGGGACCTCGCTTATTGGCAAGGCGGGAATCATTGCGCCAGCGGTAAGCGCCGGGGGATTCGCCCAGTTCACAACCTCACCGCCAGGTGCTGCGGGCCGGTTGGACAGAATCGCCGCTGCGTGTTTTGACAGCATGCCGCCATTTGCCGTGACCAGGCCGCGGGTGGCGCTGCCGCGCAGGCGCCGGGCCATTTCCGCCAGGGCATGCATGCTGTAATTGTTGCCGGGGCCGCCAAAAAAAGGCATGCCACCGGTGAGCGTCAGGCGGCGGCTGCCATCGGTGGGCAGCGCAAGCGCCTCGCAGGCAGCCTCTACCGCACAGGGAAAGCAGCTGTAGATATCCATGTAGTCCATGGCGGCGCTGCCGGTCATGGCCATGTCCAGGGCCTGCCGGAAAACCTGCTCCATGGCCGCGGACCGCCCCGGGTCGGCGCGGTGGAAGAGATACTGGTCCGAACCCTCTGCGTAGCCCTGCAGGAAGATCCACTGGCGTGGATCTATACCCAGCTGGCGGGCCCGGCCCGCGCTGGTGAGCAGCAGCGCAGCGGCCTGGTTCACCCCATCCTGTGCAACCAGCAACCTGGAGTAGGGCAGGCTGGTGAAGTAGTTGCCTGGCGTAATCGCCGCCAATTCCCGGGCGTCGTAAGCGCGTGGATACCAGGCATAAGGGTTGTCCGCCGCCACGCGGCTGAACGGCGCTAACAGCCGCGCCATATGTTGTCGGTGCCGCTGCAGGTCATGGCCCAGCTGATGGGCCCGGTAATTTTCGATCAGGCATAGTAATGCATCGGCAGGGTCAGGCCCCCGCGCAGTTCCTCGGCGGCAACCATGCGTGTGCGGTACTCCCGGCTGTCCAGCGGTAGATCGAAGTGCTCCGACCAGTCGTCGTCCAGTGCGTTGC
>JBFZEL010000082.1:0-5681 GCA_041306925.1 Lysobacterales bacterium | reverse complement strand
GTTTCATCGTTGTAGTAATCTTTGTAGTTACTGCGCTTTGTGGAATTGAGGTGCGGTAGTTCCCCGCTGGTTCCAATGGTCCGCCTGATCTGTTCAAAATCACTGCGAACGGATTCAAACTTACCGATGAAATTGATGGCAATAACACTTTCGTCGTCTTTTAACCACTCAACTTGAGGCTGGAAGGACTTGATATTGTTGTAATAATAAGGGTCACTGTCCGGGCCGAGTGTCAACTTGACCCATTCCGTGAAGGCTATGCTTCTACTGGCAATTCTTGTTTTGTCTTTTTTGCTCCGGTACTCGTAGAGTGAAACCACCTTGTCCCACGGGTTTCTGACAAAGGTGAATTTGTAGGCGTCATTCCACGCCTGTTTGCCGATCTTCGCTATGATCTCCCTGGCGGTGAGATGATGCTTGACGGGCAGGCCGATGGCGTTGCCAATACTGGTTCCTGCCGTTTTATTGATATGAATGAATATGAATGAACCATTGGGACCCTGTCTTAATGGTGAGGGCTTAATGCGCAACAGGCGGGCCAGGATTCCTTGCTGCATTTTTGAATTCCCATTCAACAGGGGTGGTTTGTCCCGTTGAAAAACAAGACCCCGTTCCGTCCATTCTTCAAGGATGCGGAATTAAGACGGTAACTGTAATTTGCGTAATTCATCTTCGGCCTTTTTTCACTAAACGCGCAGTTAGAAATAATCGCGGATTCAATATCATTATCACTTGCATGAATGACCAAGCGTTTGACGTCATCCAGTTCCCGCTCTGGATATTATGCATGATGGCGTCGGCATGCCGGGCCTATAATTTTTGCTCAAGCAGGATGTCGAATCTTTCGGCAAGCATGGATCTGATCGGTTTTGGAGCACCGCCCATACAGGCATCGACCAACCCTGTTTTTAAGCTATTATTGTGCTTCGATCAATCCTGAGTTGTCTGCAGTCTTGGTTTGAGGACGGTTGGTGATGGTCATTGCTTGTATTTGAGCCGTTGGCGCATTCTGAAATTTCGCCACAGGTTGGACGGCTTGGTATCTTTCCAGCCGCTTTGGAGCATTGCTTCAACGGCATCCAGGACCCGGTCCGATGACCGGCCATCGAGAAACGGCGTCATCGATGGTCCATAGGCTTCGATTGCCTTGAGCAAATTGTCGTCAGGCGCCAGCGCCAGGCGTACGCCATTTTCCAGATCTCCGGGCTCCGTGATATTGATCATGCAGGCTTGGGGGTCGCGGTTCCTGTAGGTCACGACCGGTTTTTTCAATAACAAAAATTCCTGCAATATCGAAGAGTTGTCGCTGACGATCACGTCGGCCCTATGGAGTAAATCGAGCACGCTGCCGGTGTCGAAATAGGACAGGTTCTCACCCTCCAGTGAACGGTAACGGGCGACGGTTTCTCTGGCCATTTTTGGATGCAACGTAACCAGCCATTGCCATTGGCTGAGTTGCGACAGGCGTTTGATTTCGGGAAACAACGCCTCGGCACCCGACAGGCGCGGTGTGAATGTTGAACCATAAAGAATCTGGGGACGGTCATAAGTGGCTTTGTCCCGCGGTGTCTTCAGAAGTGCATCCAGCTTTGGCCATCCGGTTTCTCGAACCCGAAAATAGCCGCGTTTTTCCTCCAGAGGTTTGAGCATGGCGGTGCGTATGGGGCCTTCGGTGCAAAAAAGATCGAACAACCCGCGTTCGGGATAGATATTGCCACGCTTGTCTTCATTGAGTCCGTGAAACACCTGTACTTTAAGACCCGGAATGAAGCCTGGCATCTGGTCTCCAGGGGCAAATACTACTTCAGGGTTGTACGCAATTGCAGATGCAATATCAGGGACGGTTTCCTCGCCTGGTTCCAATAACTTGCCGGAAGCATTTCCGACCAGCAACCAGCGCACCTGGTAGCCGCGCTTGCTTGCGGCGCTTTGCAGAGGGCGCAGCACCGCAAATGAGTAATCCTGTTCAAGATAGAACAGCAAGCGTCCGAACTGCTGCCTGGATTGTTTAATGGTCGGATTCCCTGCTTAGAACTTCGGAATAAATGGTTGGCGATCGACTCCTGCGCGGATTGTAGCACCACTCATATCGGGCGATCACGGGAGTTTTGGTTACCACTTACATCGACTAAACTAGCCCACTTTATTCAGCAGCAGAAGTGGGCCGCCGGTATGGACATTTACTTTGGAACAGTTGCCAGGGCCGCACCCGTGAGCGAGGGCGGCAGCCTGTTCAAACTGGACTGGGAGCGCAAGGCCATCGTCAGGGAAGTGCCCAATGTACCGGTGGAACCATCTCTCTACCACGATCCCAACGCCCGTGGTAATGTGCGCGGCGTGCGGGGAATCCGTATCCATGCGAACCAGGTTATCGCCGCAGATTATCACACGCTGAACTTCTTCGACCGTGATCTGAACCTGCAACGCAAGCTGTCTCACGGACTGATGGTCGGCATCCACGAAACCTGGCTGGAGGGCTCATCGTTATGGGTCACTTCCACGACCCTGGATGCCGTCTTGAAATACCGTCTTGCAGACGGCGTCCTTGAGGCATCCTTCTGGCCACGCGAGATGCGTGAATACCAACGCTTGCTCGGGCTTGAACCGCTACCCATTGACAAATCCGTCGACAACCGCCTGAACTACCTGGAACAGGATTCGTTCCGCGGACCTTCACACCTGCACCTGAACGCGGTCTGCGAGTACCAAGGCGAAATCTACGCACTGTTCCATTCCAGATGCGTGGTCGCCAACCTGAGCAAGGGCACCATCGTTATCGAGGACGAAAAGCTGAAACACGCGCATAACCTGATCATCGAAGAACCAGGCGTGGTCTATGTCAATGACACACACCGTACCGTGGTGCGTGAATATAACCTCGAGAGCGGCAAACAAATTCGCACCATCGATATCAAGAAGATGCGTGGTATCAAGATGCTCTTGTTGAAGAGCGCCTCCCGCGCAATCAAGGAAATGGGTGTTTCATTTTTCGGCAGCAAAAGAAAAGCCACCGCCAAGCCGTTGTATCTGCGTGGATTGTCGATTACACCGGACTATATTTTTGCCGGTTTTTCACCGGCAACCATCGTCTGCATCGATAAACGCTCCGGCAAACTGGTGGACTATTACTTCCACAGTACCGACATGCGTGTCTGTATTCACGGTCTGACCGCAGCCGGGACTGACGGCTGATCCCGGTCGTCGAAAGCATAGCCGAACATTTCAATTTCCCTCGCCCAGTGGCGAGCGACCAGTCGGCGGCTTTCTTCGTCGTAGTAATCCTGGTAGTGCTTCCGCCGCGACGCATTTTTGCGCTGCAGTTCCTGGTGGGGTATGCCGATACGGGTGCAAACGGTTTGCCAGTCGCTTTGCAGGTTTTCAAGTTTGCCGACAAAGTCCAGCAGCAGTCTGCCCCGCCGGTCGCACAACATGTTGGTCTGGTAGGCGTCGTTGCGTGGTATCTGCATCTGGATGAATTGTTTGAATCCACCCAGTTTTTTCACCCGTTCGTGACGCCCGTGACCGGTTTTTTTCAGCAGGAATTCGTATTCCGAGACCAGTCGATCCCATGGGTTGCGGACAAAGGCAAATTTGAAATATCGGTCGAATGTCTCGGCAGGCATACGTCGCTGCGCCGCCCGGATATCATCGTGCGCCCTGAACACATGCTTGTGGTAATCCCATTCCAGCCATACCCGGCTCTTCAGGTGTGCCAGCCTGCCCGCTGGTCGCGGCAGGCAAAGCGGCAGCAGGATGGTTTTCATGCTGGTGCTGGCCACCTTGCGCATACGCACGAAAACGAATTGGTGGCTGTCGGAAATCAGCATGGTCATTAATCTGCTTAACGCACAAATTGTATTATGCTGAGACACGGACGGAGACGTCAACGTGGACAGCGGAAAAAGCCACGGCAAGGTCGGGGTATAGGGCAAGGTCCAGATCTGGCCGGTTAAAGCAGACCAGTTATCGGTCAAACCATCAGAATAAGCACATCGTCATGCGCTGCAATTGATCAATATGGGATTGATGCCTCAGTGGAGCTTCGCCTTCAGTCTCGGGTACCAGGCGACCTGGGCGAGACCGCGCGCGGCCATGAAGACCAACACCGCGAGCCATAAGCCACGGAGTCCCCAGGCGGCCGACATCGGCGTGAGTACCAGGAGGTAAATGGCGAAAGCAATCGCCATGGTCAGCATCATCGCGGCGCCGGCGGTTGCGGCGATGTAAACGCCGTCAAACTGGTAACAGGTCACCGCTACAATCGGCAGCGCGATAATCACGGGCATCAAAGTCTCCACTGACAGACGAACCGGGGTGAGGTCAGTCAGCACTGCGGTCAGGCTGTTGCCGGCCAACCAAAAGCCGAGGGCGTAAACCAGGCTGGCAGCCAGCGCCCAGCAACCGGTCAATATGACCCAGCGGTGAAATAGCCGGGCATTGCCTTCTCCCCAGGCAGCGCCTGCGAGCGCCTCGGTGGCGTGGGCGAAGCCATCCAAACCGAGGGATATCAGTAACATGTACTGCATGACCACGTGGCTGGCGGCCATTTCAACCTCACCCAGCGCGCCGGCAACGCGCATCACCAGCGACAGTGCTGTCATCAGCAGTATGGTGCGAACGAAAATATATCCATTGATTGCAATCAGCTTTTCAAATCCGGACATCAGCCAGGTACCGGTGTTGCGCAAACCGATCAGCAATGCAGGCAGGCCAAGGATCCGCACCAACAGGATCACGCCCACCAGCGTGGCCAGCCATTCGGCGATCACTGTGCCGAGGGCTACACCCTCGACACCCATACCCAGACCGACCACGAATGTCACGTTCAGAACGGCGTTGGTGAGGTTCAATAGCAGTTGTTGCGCGAGCACCAGACCGGTTCGGCCAAGACCGAACAGTACGCCGGAAACCGCATAGAGCAACAGGCTGGCGGGGGCTGCCCATATGCGGACATGGAAGTACTGCGCGGTCAACAGGGCGACGTTACCCGGTGGCGCGAGGGCCTTGATGGAAGCCAGCAGGACGATGTCCTGTAACAGTAGCAGGACAGCGCCCAGACCGAGCGCCAGTGCGGCACTGCGCCAAATGCCCGCTATCAGGTTTTCGCTATCGTTCCTGCCATTGGCCTGGGCGATGATGCCGGTGGTGCCCATGCGCAGAAAACCAAAGGCCCAGAAAATGAAATTGAATATCACGCTGCCAAGACCGATCGCCGCAAGGTAGGCAGGGTCTGCCAGGTGTCCGATAGCCCAGGTATCCACCAGGCCGACCAGGGGGGCGGAAGAGTTGGCCAGGATCGCGGGGAACGCGATTGCTATGATCGTCCGGTGCGGGTAGTTTGATTGTTCAGCCAAGGTGTCTGCCTGCATCAGCCGGGCTCTTTTGACGGGGCAGCAGCTATAATAACGATGACTGTGCAGCGGGGTGCGATTTTTTGGAAATATAATTCCAACCTGGCCGGTCTGTGACCACGTAAAGCAACAGCACCTTAAATGGAGTAGAAGATTCATGTTGATCAAGCGACCCGGTGATATTCTGCCGTCCGAGATCACGGACGAATCGGTTTATCTGCAACGCAGGGAGTTCCTGAAGAGAGCGGGTCTCGCTTCGGCAGGTGCGCTGGCAGTTCATCCGTTGTTGGCCTCCGCTGCCGAGCCGGGGCCGAGTGGCCGTGAGCTGCC